>CP053689.1 GCA_013200995.1 Arthrobacter citreus
ATAAAAAGAGTTGGTGTTATTTTATGTATATTATGGCGATAAAGACTTTGACAATCGTTTAGAAGAAACTATTGAAAAAGGGTAAAAACTTTAAAATTACACTAAATTGTAAGTTTTAGTTATAATATCTTTTATTTTCCCTCCTTACATTCCTGAACTAAAGTGCCTTTAACTAATTAAATTTCGAAATAAAGAATAGCTACATCATTTAAGTTTTCATTACCAGACTTAGAAATAATAATTCATTGATGTCTTATTTGTCCTATACTCCATGTTAATTTGAAAAAATACATAAGGTGAATCTATGGAAAAGAATTTTTTTATTTTTAGACATTGCATAATGTTAATGTTTTTTCCAATAACTGTGATATGTTGTTATCTTGGTATTATGGATAGAAATTTACAAATAGTACTATTCGGACTCATACTCCAAATTATTGCTATCTTAAGCGATTTTTGGATTAATAAAATAAAATAGTTTTTTCTCTTGTATTGTTTTATTATTCAAACGTTTGTTTAGTTTTTAGTAAAGTTTCCCACCTTTAGAACTGGCTCTCTATTACTGATACAACAGCATTTGGTTTTTCTGTTTTTAACTCTCATATAAATTAGCAAATTAGATGTAATATATTAGAAATAAGCTTATATACAATTACTATTAAATACAGTGCAAGGATCCTTGTTTTAGTAGATGTACTCTAATGGTACTAAACAGATTCAATGATATTCACAAATATTAGTAAAATCCGGTAATTATAAAAGGGGATATTATACGGATTAAAAAATATAATAAGGACACCCCAAAAATACCTTGAAAATTGGAGCAACCGAAATGGTATGCTCTTATTTCCCTTTCTCATAATTTTCATTTCACTAGAATAAATCTCACTATTTACTGATTTTCCTTCTTTAATTTCCTTATAGTAACTTCTAGGAACAACAATACTATATCAAATCTAATTATATATTTTGCTAAAAAAATTGCTGTATTAGCTTTAAGGCAGGCTCGATACCTGCTTTATTCAAAGTAAAGCGTTTACCTTTTTTCTTAAAAATTCATTTACATAATTTATATTCAAAAGAGTAAATATTTTTTTTAAAATTGAAATAAACTGCCATTCGTATTATATAGTTAGTCAGAATTTTCTAGTTGACCAAATCTAACCCCTACAAAATTAATTAATCATTTGCTAGTTAATCTTGAAAAACCGGTCTTGGATCCTAGAAATATGAATATGCACCATTTACTAGTCTTGTCATCCCCAAGAAATAACCAATCGACTTGAAAGATACGAACTGAATCAATGCGCGATCCCATCCCACCAATATAAATTAGATACCTCACTGTAAACAAAAACAAGTTCATTTATAGCCTCGCGGGCTATATCGCTCTTGCTTTTATGCCAAATGTAATTAATGTCATCAGACTTTTTGATCGTTTTGAAGTTACTATCATTTATACTTGTATACATAGTAAAATTTCTTTTGTTTATCGAATTTAATAGTTGCATATATTTTTCTTCTAATTCTTTATTAAAAAAACTTCTGTAATTCCAGATCGCTAAGAGACATTTTCGAAATTTCTCATGATTCTCAGCATTCTTCATCTTTAAAGCCAAGTTTAATAATTCTTCTATTCCTAAATAAGTATTATTTGTTTCACATTTTAACAGTGCAATCGCATAGTTATAATCTAAATAAAGGTATTGAATAAATAAATTAGAAGAGATGCTCATTGCTTCGATTTGATCTTGATGTTTTTCAATAAAGATTTCAGCATCTTTGATTCTACCTAATTTTACATAGCATTCAATGATCCTTGGAATTCCAATAAAAACATAATCCCGTCTAATTAGCCAATTATAATAGAAATCCACAACGTGTAATTCCCCAGAATCCATGAGAGCCACATATCGATTTCCTGCGGCCAGTTCTGCATAATGATCATTTATTCTTCTATATTTTCCAATTATATTTAAAACATCCTCTAAATGGCCACCTAATCGAGTTAATGCAAATGCTTGATACATTAGTGCACGTCCCATATGATCTTCATTTTTTGTGGTTTTTTCTAAAATTTTAGCATAATGTAAAACTTCATCCCATTGTCTTAAAAAATAATAACTAGCTGTAATCCATAAAATGGTTAGTTCTTGAAATTCATCTGGCAAGTAAGAAATATACTCTAATACATGAACTACATGTGAATACCCTTTGTTGGATGGAGGGGTCATACAAAATTTTCTAAAATAGCTCATCGCAATTTCTTCAGTTGGTGAATTTGGCATGTATTTAATGACTGTTTCATATAAAGGTAATGCTTCTCTTTCTTTCCCTTCTAAAAAAAGTTGTTCTGCAATCGAAAATAAATTTTGAAAGTATTTAGTACGAATTACTTTTGATTTTTCTTTTATCATGACTGATAAAATATAGGATAACTCAGGTTTAAATCCGTATTTAGCACATTGATAAATCAGTGAATTACTTCTTCTTTTATCTAAAAGTTGTCTTTCATTAAAGCATAGGTTTATATATTCTTTATAAAATGACCCTTTAGGTAGTTGGAAAGCCTCAGTAATGGCATCCAAATTATGTAAAGACAATGCTACTTTATTATTAAATATTTTACTAATTTCGGTATAATGTATATTTGATTTTTTTGATAAGATTCTAAAGTTCCATTTCTTTCTATTCAACAACTTGGTAAATTCATTAAGTAGAATATCATTCATTTTGGACTTCATCCCTTTAATTGACATTTTGCATCATGTTTATAATAAGAGACCAAAACTATAAATGACTTGGTCTCTTTTATTAGTAGGAGGTTTTATTGTTATTCATCCCGACCACAAAAGCATATTGACCAAAACCATTTATTTAATTCTTCGGATTTAGCCCCATCTTTATTAAATAATTAGCTAAATTTTTTTATCAACTATTACTATTGGATTTTCGCTTCTGGAAATTATCATAAAGTTCATCTCAATAAAATGAACATTCGTCTGGGGTAGTAAAAGCAATCATCAGGCAACATTCTGTATTATAGGAAATTCAAACTACTATATTGATAAAACAAAAAAGTACCATAACAAATATAATTATCTTTTGACCATATTAATATTATTTTAATACCATTAGTATTAAGATGATTGTAGTAAAAAATAAGATTAATAGTACTAAAGGATAAACGAACAAATGCACTTTTATATCCTCCGTTCAAGCTATTTTAATCAAATGTACTAATACAATTTAATTATTTTATGCAAATATCCTCCTCTCTTTTTTAACTTTCTATTACATTTTTAGTGCATTAATATGTAAAATAAATAATTAGTTTAAGATTCTAAAATGAATATAGAAAGACTCCGATAAAAAAACCGGAGTCAATTAAAATATTATAAATTTCCAGTCTTTTTTTAGTTAATGCCTAGATCTTTTTTAATACTATCAATTGTTTGTGACTTGTATTTCTTTTTCGGTGCTAGTGAATTTGCGATTGATGTATTTTGCATTAAGTAGTTTTTCTCTACAAATGCAAAGTCTTTCGCATCGACTACGCCATCAAAGTTAATATCCGCAGCACGTTTATTTGTTCCCCAATAAGTTTGAATATAAATCGCATCCATTACGTCGATGACATTATCACCATTTACATCACCTGCGCTATTTTTGTCCATTTCTACTAACTTTTGTGCACCAGCAAGATCTCCATCGAAGTCTCTGAATGTTTTTGTTGATAGTTTGCTAGTAAAATGTCCCGGTACTTTCACATAAATGTCATAGTCTTTATCTGAAAAAGGTAGGTTATTAAATGTAAAGTATGAACTTTTTGTAAGACTACTCACATCATAAGTTTTACCATTTGCATCTTGTGCATATATTTTTGCACCAAGCTTAGAGTAGTCTACCTTAGAATCTATTTGATTTGCTCCTGCTTTTAGGAAAGCTTCAGGTGACATAACTCCACTCACCATTGATTGTTTTGGTAATACATAGAATGGTTTATCTTTATATACTTTAATTAAGTTAGTAGTAGTTGCATTTGCTGTTTTCTTATATTTAAACGATGATACATCAAATCCATATCCTTCTAGTAAATATAAATTATCATTAGTCAATTTCAACGTTACATCTAAAAAAGGTAAGTCTTTATCAATTGTTAAGTCCCCTTGATCAATAGAAGCTCCAACCTTTACAGAACCTGTACTCAAAACAGGTGCCGTTAAGTTAACTTTTGCCCCTTTTTCCTCTGCATATTTTTTAAATGCATCATTGATTTTTACGCTTTGGAATGAATAATTGTTATTAGGAAAAGGCAAAGTGAACTCTCCAGAAGCAAGCTGCTTAATATTGTTTAAGTTCAATGTCATTGTAATTTCGTCACCAAGTTTAATCTTGTCTTTGTTATAAGTTGGAACTGCGTATTCTATTCCTGCTTTAATAAACTGGTAACGCTTAATGCCTTTTGGATATGATTCTGCTGCTGTTCCATTATCAAAAGCAAATAAATTTGAATCTACAAAGCCTACTCCGTCAACCTCAGTCTTAGTTACTGGGAATCTAAAGTTCCCATCTGGATCAATTGAAAGTAGACGAGAATTATATACGCTATATTCAAAATTTAATGCACCATTAATCGATTGATCAACATTTAAACCTTTCTGTTTCAGTCGATCCACACCTGCATCAAATATGTTACCATGGATCCAAATTGCTGGTCCATCATACCCAGGTTCTGTCGAATACATTGAATCGTTCACTTCATAAATGCCTGGCTTCATATCTACTTCTAATTTCGGTGGCGTATTGTCAATCGTAACATTCGAATCCATGCTGTATGATTTTCCTTGGTCATCATGCGTAACCATTTCAAAGGTATAGTCTCCTTCAGGCAGCCTTACCTTTTGACTGGAAATAGGTCGTTTTTTATCATTTGTAAATGGGTACACTACACCAGTAAATAAAGCCTCTGAGTAATAATCTTTGCCCGTTAATAAATTACTTGCATCAAAAGTACCTACAAGTCCAATTGGTTCGCCTGTATTTCCATCTTTCACTAATACATCAATCGTCGTCGCTGGGCTTGATAATTTGAAGTACACATTTTCATATAGTTCCGACATAGGATGTATATTTTCCGGATTATCCGACATCATTGGCCTACTCACATGCATGTAATCAAACCCTTTACTATTTCTTATGTTGATTGAAAATGGGATTTGATAATTTTCCTCTTTATTGTTTGAATTGACAAAATAAATGTATCCTTCATATCTTCCTGTTACTGCTTGTTTTGGTACATTAATTGTTGGGTTAATTTCGACAGATTTTCCTGCATCGACAGATATAGTACTTGGTACATCTACTGTTATACCATTTTTTGTGCCATCTTGAACTTCACCTTTTGCCGGTAATAACTTAACACTTATATCGAACTTCTTCAGATCCTGCTTATTACGATTTTCAACCACTACTTTTCGACTATCTTGAATTTTCTTATTGTATACTAAATAGTGAGTACCAAAAGCAATTGATCCTGTTTCTTCATCGATATCGACTATATTGCCGTCTACTTCATTTTTCGTTTTGTCCATAACTTTTAATAAAGTATCAGAATGAACTGCCTCATACACATCAATTCTCCCTGCTCCTACTTCATTAACAGAATAATCACCGTTCATTTTATCAGCTGTATTCATTAATGCTTCTTTTACTTCAAAAGGTGTATAATCAGGATGCGCTTGCAAGATTAATGCTGCAGCACCAGCCACATGAGGTGTAGCCATTGATGTTCCTGAAAGACGACCATATGCCATCTCATAATTCGTATCGTCATTTTTGTTATTCATATAGATAGGAAGTGTAGAGAATATTGATACACCAGGCCCTACGACATCGGGTTTGATATCGTCATTCCCTTCAGCAGGTCCCCTTGAACTAAAATCTGCTAGGTGATCTCCTTCTGTTTTCAGACTTCCTAATGATTGGAACGTAATTTCTTTCTGCCCTTTTAAACGTTCCCCGTCAGCTTTAGAGATACGGAACGAAGGGATATAATTTGTTCCTTCGCCAATAAAAGCATCTATATTGCCATCAACATTGTTATACACAATTACTGCTTTTGCTCCGGCTGCCTTTGCATTTTGGACTTTTTCATCAAAAGTATACGTTCCACGTTGAATCAACGCTACCTTACCAGCTACATCTTTATTTGTATAATCAGCTTTTGTTCCTAAACCTACATCAACTAACTGTAAAGTCGTATTCTGAAGGTCTTCTAATTTATCTGAGTAATTTTGTGCTAAAAGTTGCATATTTGTGAAGTTTTGGTCACCAGCACTTGCATTGTATGTTGGAATCGTTTGAGATACATCACTCGCTCCAACCGTTACTGCTAAGGCAGCTGCACCTGGAGATCCAAGAGTTTTTTCATCTGGCCCCGCGTTACCTGCTGCAACACAAGCAACAGTACCTGAAAGCATTGCATTGTTAATCGCAATCGATGTTGCTTCAAGCGGATCGTTAACGCTAGATCCTAAAGATAAGTTGATAACATCCATTCCATCTTTTACAGCCTTATCAATACCAGCCATAACCGCATCGTTTGTTCCACTTCCATACGGACCTAATACTCGGTACACATAAAGATCAACGTCAGGAGCTACACCCATAACAGCTGATGGTGAGTTATTTTTCTTTTGTGCCCCAATTGATCCAGATACATGTGTTCCATGCTCTGTGTAATAAGTTGAACCATTTGCATCCGTTTCTGCCTGTCCAGAAGCTTTCCAATCTTTATACGTTGTCTCCATCGGATCTGAATCATTATCAACGAAATCGTATCCACCTTTAAAAATTCCTTTTAAATCAGGATGGTTATAGTCGATACCTGTATCAATAACCCCTACTTTGACGCCTTTACCAGTAATATTTTCATCATGAAGCTTGTCCGCACCGATTTGTGGAAGGCTATCATCTACTTTTGTTGGAGTAGATGTTTGCATTTCATCAGCTACTTTTGGCTCATCAAGCTTCACTTGATTATCCTTCCAAACTCGTTTGACAACTCCAGTGCTTAGTAATTGTTGAACTGTTGTTCCTGGCAAAGTCATTGCTACGCCGTTGAAAGCATCGTTGTATTCTCTTGTAATTTTAGCGTCTTTCATTTTATCTGCTTTTCGTTCATTCTGACTCTTTACTTTATTCCACTCTTGTTTAAATTTAGCATGATCGCTACTTTGTTGTGTTTTTGCGGAAGAAAGAGATAGTCGTTTTCCTTTCACTGCCTGCTTTAAAACCTCTACCTTTGCAGGTGCTTCGTTAAATTCAACAATTACATTGACCAATTCAGACGTTTTTTGGTTTATATCCGGCGAAATAACGAATCCTGGTGATGCATCAAGTTGTTTCAGTGCCATTCTTTGTTCATCTGTTAGGCTTGCTAACATTTTCTCTACACTTTTTGAATTATTCTGACTTTTCTCTTCAGCATTCGCCTTATAGTGTATACCCGTCGTAAATAACATACTAGTAATGACCGTGCCCGTTAAAACTCGTTTAAGATTTCCTTTTTTCATAACTTTCCCCCTGAATATCAAAATTAGTTAAACTATCAAAATGAATGGGAAACATATCTTTGATCAATATCAAGTTGAAATTTAAATACGACTTATCAAATCATTCGTAGAATTCTGGTTGTGCCGCTCATGTGTTTAGTTGTTATTATTCTAAGTACGTCCTATCCTTTAGATTTTAATTTCTCCTTATTCCATTCGGTACATTTTTTATTGATTATTGAACAAAAATTATATGTACTTTACAATTCTTCCTATTTAACACATTTTTTTACGGTCGTCACCAATTTTCATCTTTCTAAAATCAAAGATCGATTTATACATTTTTCTTCCCTGTAATTGTCTTCCCATCCTAAGTTGATTATATGGAAAATTGATTTTATAAACATTTCTGAAAATTTCGGAAAATATCCCTATAATTATCGACAAAAATTAACAATTTCTGGTTTTTACTATTCGATTGTTTAATTGAATAATTCATTTTTAATCATATGTTTGATTGGGGTGTCCTTAAAGATTTAGAGATTTGTAATTTCAATCGCTCTTTTTCTTTTAAAAATGATATCAAGATGATAAAGCTTGTTAATTCAACCGCCAATTGCACCCTACTTTACCAACAAATATTAGAATAATCATTCTGTAAATTATTGACTGGTCAAGTCGACTAATACTTACTGCTGTGGTTTGCGATATAGCCACCCTTTCTCATTAAATAAAAAAATCAGTAACCTTATAAAAGATTACCGATTTTTTTATATATAATTATTCTAAATCTAGTGATTGTAAAACATCATCTAATGTTTTACCTTTAGATTTCTTAACAGCCTTTGGAGAATTTTCATTCCATGGATTTTGCATTAAGTAGTTATTGATAACATACTGCATATCTTTTGCATCAACAACTCCGTCAAAGTTGATATCAGCATCACGTTTATTTGTACCCCAATATGTTTGAAGGTACAATGCATCATTTACGTCAATGACGTTATCTTTATTAACATCTCCACCTGGAATATAGTCATATTGAACAGGTTTAGATCCAGCTGTAACCTTTCCGTCCTCTTTTATTCCTACTGTAAAGTCTTTCGATAACGTAAAGTGACCTGGCACATCAATTTTCAGGTTAAAATTCTCACCTGTTATCGGTAATCTTGTTCTAAATGACCATGGATTTATTGAAGCATAACCTAATTGATCAGTTACGCCATATTCTTTACCTGTTGAATCTTTCACACTAATTTTTGTGCCTGTTTTACTATAGTCAAGTTGTTTCATCTCTGGCTCTAAACCACCAAACTTCATTAATCCTTCTGCTTCAACATCTGATCTCATCAGTGAATAAGTCGGTGTAACATAGAAATATGGTTGAATACCTTGTGTCGTTACTGTACTATTATCCACATTTGTATAAACTGCGCTAAAGAATCTTGAGCCAGTTGTACCCTTAAAGCTCATTGGCCCTTTGTAGTAGACATCTTTTGACTTTACTGTTAAATCTACTAAAGAAACATCCCCAGCAATTCCTGTATTAGCTAGATCTCCAGTCGCCGTTGCAGTGATCGTCATTTTAGTGTTTCCGCCTACTGAAGGAGTAGTAGTATATTGAACATCTAGTTTCCCTTTAAATGTACTGTTTGGTTGCACGTTTACTACATCAAGGAATGTACTTGGATAAACAAAGCTAAACACAGCTTTCTTAACATTTGTTTTCACATTATTTGTAGAGAAAGTCAATGTTGTTGAATCCCCCATGTTTATACGTTGTTTGTCAGCAATTGCCGTTGTATAAGCTGTTCCTTTTCTTACAAAATAAGCATCTACAAAACTACCATAATTTCTTACACTAGATTTGCTATAATCTGAGAAATCATATTCTGTAATTGGATTGACAATTGGGCCAGAAGTAGCTAATGGTATCTCTTTATTGAAATTTCCTTGTGAGTCTACTGGGATACTGACTTCTGAAGAAGAATTAGGGTTATAATACGTAAAATTATTATCTCCCTGTGAAGCAGTCATGCCACCTGCCTTCATCTCATCGATATCTTTATCAAATACATTTCCTGATACAGTAACTTTTGTGTCAGTTGAATTAGCCGTTTCATAAATTCCACCAGCTACCATATTGTTCATCGTTACTTTAGGTTCTCTCTCTCCATAGTAAACTGGTGCATCTTTTGTGAATGTTTCGCCTTTATCATTTGTTCCTACCATTCGAATTTTATATAATCCTGGATCTGTCTGTTTATAGTCATACGTAATTGGATTGTCTGGATTACCAGTTAGCGGATAATATCTACCTTCATTTAAAACGCCTCTGAAATAATATTCGATATTTTCGTCTGCTCCCATTCCATCTGCTGTTCCTAAGAAACCAATTTCTTTGTCTGTTTTTGGATCCACAAGGAAGAAATCAAAATAACGCATATGTGAATTCAGTTTAAAGCTAGCTCCAATTGACCATCTTGTGTAATTACTTCCTGCTTCATAAGCTATTGTATAGGCTGATGGGGTACCTGTCACATAGTCAATTCCTTCTTTTACAGTATGAATCGCAAATGGAATTTTATATGTTTCATCAGGATTCTTTTGGTTTGTATACACAACATATCCTTCGTAAGTTCCAAGCTTCGCAGTTTTCGGAACGTTGATAGTAGCGTCCATATTAGCACTGCTATATTTTTTAACTTTGACAGTTGATTTTACATCTAATGACACACCATTTGCAGCCGCATCTTGGTCTGCTCTAGAATCGCCAATAAAACGAGCATCTAATGTCTGGAACTGAACTTTTACGTCATACGTCTTATCGACAGAGCTTTTATTAAATAAAGTAATAGAACGTTTATCCGAAAGATCTTTACCATCAACAGCTTGTTCACCATAACTTAATGCCCCAGTAATGTTTTTAATTTGTTTAATTCCCTTATCTGCTAACGTTGTTGTACTATTTGTTACACTTTTTACAGTTGAAGTTTTATCTTTTACTTGAATCTCAGTTTGTGCATGCACAGCATTATATGGGTCAACACGCCCTGCCCCAACTTCATACACACTATATTTATCCGATAACGGATCTGCCGTGTTCATTAGTGTTGCTTTAACATCTGAAGGAGTCATGTCAGGATGTGCTTGCTTAATTAGCGCTGCTACCCCAACAACGTTTGGTGTTGCCATCGATGTCCCAGATAAGCGATCGTAAGCATAATCATAGTTTCCAATTTGATCTACTCCGTGCATATAAGAAGGAACAGTAGAGAAAACAGATACACCAGGTGCCGTTACTTCAGGTTTAATATCGTATAACACACGAGATGGACCACGCGAACTAAATGGCGCTAATTTGTCACCTGTAGTAACTAATTGTTTCATATTACTAAAAGTAAAGTCTAGAGAACCACCCTCTGTAGCCAATCCTCCTATTGGAGCAGCTAAGGCCTTTCCTTGTGCGTTACTAATTAAAAATGTCGGAATATAACCGTAACCTTCTCCAAGGTACACATCGCCATTTGGCACAGGTGAATCATATAATACAGCACCGATTGCACCATGTGCTTTCGCATTCGCAATGATTTGAGATAAACTAATGCTTCCTCGTTGAGCTAGTACAACTTTGCCCTTTACATCGATTGGTGTAGAAGTACCAACAGCTCCTGTCCAGTATGAAGCTTCAGTTCCATATAATACATTGACTAATTTCATAGTTTTGCCATCAAAATCTGCTATGTTATCACCTAAGCCTTGAGCTGCTAGTTTTAAATCTGCTGTAATATCACCTGTTGACGGTTTTAATGTTCCTGTATACGTCGGGATGTTTACTGATGTATCACTTGCACCAACTGTAATTGCTAAAGGAGAAGTACCTGGAGCCCCAAGCGAATACATCGTATTTCCAGAATTTCCGGCAGCAACAATCGCTGTAACGCCTGCTAGAACAGCATTGTTAACGGCAATTGTTGTAGGATATAAAGGATCATTGTAATTTGCACCAAGAGACATATTAATAATGTCCATTCCGTCTGAAACTGCTTTATCAAGTCCTGCTAGAATAGCTGATGTATAACCACCTCCATATGGTCCTAATACGCGATATGAATAGATGTCAGCATCTGGTGCTACCCCTGTTACTGAAAGATCTCCATCATTTTTCCCTTGCCCAGCAATGATACCAGCAACATGTGTTCCGTGCTCAGTATAATAAGCTTCTCCATTTGAGCCTAACTCAGCTTGCCCAGACTTCTTCCAATCTGCGTATGTTGTTTCCATAGGGTCATTGTCATTATCAACGAAATCGTAACCACCTTTAAATGCACCTTTTAAATCTGTGTGGTTATAATCAATACCTGTATCAAGAATACCCACCTTTACACCTTTACCTGTATAGCCTTCCTCATGAAGCTTTTCAACTCCAGGAAATGTCACCATCGTATGCGTTGCAGCTTCCTTCCCTGTGGTTGATGATTCACTAATTGACGGTGGCTCTACTTGAACTTGTAAATCACTATAAACAGCTTTTACTGAGTTTGATTTTAGAAGGTTTTTTACTTTGTTAGCAGGTATGGTCATTGAAACACCGTTAAATGCTTTTTTATATGAACGTTTTATTGAATATGGATTTTTTTTCTCTTTTATTTCACTACTAAAAATAGTTTTTAAATCTTTTTGAAACGTTTCATGGGAAGCGTTTACATTTTCTTGTGCATCTTTTGCTGATAACGTTTCACCGTTGGATGCAGCTTCTAAAACAGCCGTCTGCTCGGGCTTGTCCTTAAATTCAACAATAACAGATGTAAGCTTGTCACTTGTTTGATCAACTTCAGAGGATAATTGCAGACCCTCTTTGTCACTTACTTTTAATTGCTTAATTGCCTCACGTTGTTGAGGAGTAAGATTTGCTAATACTTGTTCGACTTTTGATGTTGCTTGTGCATGAACTTGTTGTGAAAAGGAACCTGGTGTCATTGTAGTACTTATAAGTCCTGTTGTTAATGCTAATGTTGTCACATTTTTAAACACTTTCTTTTTCATCTACTAACCTACTTTCTTTTCTCAAGATAGATTCATTATATTGAAAATTGTCGTAATTTATATTTTGAAAAATAACGGAAAATTCTAATTATTTTTAAAATTAAGATATAAATTACTTAACTCTTCTCTACCAAACCCATAATTTCGTAATTTACTAATAAATAAAATTGAAAGTCTAATAAAAGACATACCCGAAATTAGTGAAATATTTCTTTTTGTAAGAAAGTACTTTTGATTTGTACATAAGATTCTTAGTACTTTTTACTTTTATATAGGAAAAGACTCCGGAATTTTACCGGAGCCCTTAAACTCTAAAAAATTATAATCCTATTAGTTAACACCTAATGCACTTTTAACACTCTCTATAGTTTGTCCTTTATATTTCTTTTTAGGTGTTGGCGCATAGTTAATCGTTGGATTTTGCATTAAGTAGTTTTTTTCTACAAATGCCATGTCTTTTGCATCAACTACACCGTCAAAGTTAATATCTGCATCACGTTTATTTGTTCCCCAGTAAGTTTGTAAGTAAAGTGCGTCCATTACGTCAATGACGTCGTCTTTGTTAACATCTCCTGCAATTGCTGGATTTACCCCATATAATGCAAGATTTTGATTCGTCACTTTTCCATCTTCATGGAATCCGATTGTAAAGTCTTTGTGTACTGTAAAATGCCCTGGGACATTGAATTCAAGCTCGTACTGATCATCCGTTAATGGTAATTGCACTTTAAACGTAGACGATTTAGAAGGTACTACTCCTTCATAAACGGTTCCATTTGAATTTGTTGCTTTGACTTTAATTCCAGCTTTTGAATAATCAAACGTTGTCCCTCCTAATGGAGAACCAGCTGGATCTAAGAATGCTTCTGCATTATTTAAACCACGAAGTAACGAACTTGTAGGTGCTCCATTATAGATGGATGGATTTCCACTTACAACATTAGTTGTCGTATTATTACTATCGGTAACTGAAGTACTAATATGAGCCATCTGCATTACAGCAACTACCGTATAATCATTACTCAATTTAAACGCCACATCCGCAAGTTTTAAATCACCTGATAATGGCGTACCACCATCTTTCGTCTTGATTGTAACTGTTGTTAAATAAGAGGTAACGCCAGCAATAGCGGGTTTATCTGTTATAGTCATGTCGACTTTATCTGCTATACTTGGATCTAATGTAATATTCATAGATGCTGCAGTCGCTTCGTGATAAAACGTATAAACTACTTGTTTGACATCCTTTGCTTTATTTAACATTAACGTCGCATGAGCTGTTTCACCCGGATTTGCCGTACGTTTTTCAGGATTCATATAACCATACGTTACATCATCGCGTGTGACAAAAATTTCTCTACCTTCTTTAAATGTTTTATTTGTTGCCTTATCAATTGCATAGAAGCCAATTTCCATCGCTCTTGTTGCATTTGTTGGAATCGTCGCTGTAAATGTACCATCAGGATTTACAGGTACCGCTACTTCGCTTCCTCCTAAGTAATCTCGATAATACACTTTTGTACTGCCTTGGTTAACGTTCATACCAAGCTTTTGCATTTCTTCTGTGTCTTTATCATAAACTGAACCAGTTATTGTGACGCTCGTTTGACCATTTTTATATTCAAGAACATCCGGACTGTTAATCGTCATTTTTGGTGCGATGTTATCAAAATAAATCGGTGCCTCTTGTGAGAATGTTTTACCTGCGTCATTTGTACCAATAATTTTTATTTTGTAGTAACCTGGTTTCGCTATATCTGGATTATACGCAAAAGGATGTT
Source organism: Arthrobacter citreus (assembly GCA_013200995.1). Taxonomy (GTDB): domain Bacteria; phylum Bacillota; class Bacilli; order Bacillales; family Bacillaceae_G; genus Gottfriedia. The sequence continues at coordinate 14,384 of CP053689.1, forward strand.
CATCATCACCTGTCGCTTTGTAGTATACACCGTCAAATGTATTATTTAGTGTATAGAGTATATTTTCATCCATTCCTAACCCATCAGCTGTACCGATATAGCCTAGCTCATTACCTGTTTTCCCATCTTCAAGTATTATATCTAAAGTGCGCATATGTGATTTAAGACTCATCATCGCACTTGTATAAACTAATTGCCCTGGATAAGCAAAATCGAATACTTGTGTGAAAGCTTGTGGGGTCATCGTAATCGGATTCATGCCTTCTTCCACTGTTTTAATCGCAAAAGGTACTTGGTATGTTTCAGCTTGATTATCGTGGTTTGTATACGTCACAAATCCTTCGTAAATACCTAATTTAGCTGATTTAGGTACCGTAATTGCGACAGTTGATTTCTTTTTCGAATTTGCTCCAACTTTGATGGATTTATCTGTTACAATTTGCACGCCATTATCGTCTGCATCTAATGAACCACGGCGATCTTTTTGATATGAAACTGTCACATCAAATGTTTTTGCTTGATTACTATTGTTATAGATATTAAGTGAGCGTTGATCACTAATATTTTTTCCAGCTGGTGCAAATACACCAAATGAAAGTGCACCTGTTAAGTCTTTAACTGTTTTAAGATTTCCTTTTTTATCCATTGCACCTTGTGTTTCATCCACTACTTCAATTCTCGTTTTTGAATGAATAGCTTCATAAGGATTAACTTGTCCAGCACCCGTTTCAAATACACTATAATCCCCATTTAATGAATCAGCAGTGTTCATTAATGTTTCTTTCACTTGAGCTGGTGTTAAGTTTGGATTTGCTTGTTTTAGTAAAGCCGCAACACCGGCAACGTTTGGAGAAGCCATTGATGTACCAGATAAATTATCGTAGGCATACTGATAATTTCCAATTTGATCTGCACCGTGCATATAGGATGGAACCGTAGAGAATACCGCCACACCTGGTGCTGTTACTTCAGGCTTAATATCATATGTAATACGAGCTGGTCCACGTGAACTGAATGATGCTAATTTATTCCCCTCGTCCGTTACTTGTCCTACTTCATCAAATGAGAATGTTGGCGTACCTGTACCAAGTTTGGCAATCAGGTCGTTTCCTTGCTCATATGACATAGAGAAAGTAGGAATCATTCCATAGCCTGCACCTAAGTAGGAAGGAATAAATCCTTCACCAGCTATATTATCAGCCATCAGTACTGCTGCGGCACCATGTTTTTGGGCAATGGTAATTTTATCAATCAGTGCATTTGATCCTCTTTTAACGAGTACAATTTTACCTGTCACATCGATATTTTTATAATCAGTATCTGCACCGTAATTCGGTACTAAAACGATTGGTAAATTTTTACCTTTTAAACTATTAACATTATCACTAAAACCTTTACCTAATAATTTTAAATCAGCACTTACATCAGACGTTCCATGTAATGTACCTTTTGATGTTTCAATTACAGTTTTCGTATCGTTTGCACCAACTGTAATCGCTAATGCTGCAGCTCCTGGTGCACCTAATGTATACATGCCATTCCCCGAGTTGCCTGCCGATACTACAGCTGTTACCCCTGAAAGGACTGCATTATTTACTGCAAGACTTTCAACATTTTGTGGATCATTTGTACTAGCGCCTAGTGATAAGTTAATAACATCCATCCCATCAGCTACAGCCTTATCGATACCGCCTAACACATTTTCCGTCGAACCAGAACCAAATTTTCCTAATACACGGTATACATATAAATCAGCATCAGGTGCAACACCTGTTACCGCGTAATCCGTATTATTTTTACCGCGACCAGCAATGATCCCTGATACATGTGTTCCATGTTCTGTATAGTAAGTTGCCCCCGTAAGAGGATCCTTTTCTGCTAAACCCGATTTTTTCCAGTCATCATAAGTTGTTTCCATTGGATCTGCATCATTGTCAACAAAGTCCCAACCCTTTACCGAACTTGGGCTAATTGTTTTTGGATCGACACCAGTTTGCGCTCGATATCCTTTATATGCATCCGTTAAATCTGGATGATTATAATCAATCCCTGTATCGATAACCCCTACTTTAACGCCTTTACCTGTGTATCCTTCTGCGTGTAATTTGCTTACGCCAGGGAATACTTCTGTTTCCATTTTCTTAGTCGTATCTTGAGAATCCCCAGCACTTTCAGTTGCATTTGGTGGCTCAATTTGAATCTTATTATTTGGCCAAACTGCTTTAACAACCTTTGAGTTTAATAGAGACTTAACTTTATTCGCTGGTAAATCTATTGCTACACCATTTAACGTATTTTTGTATGTACGTTTAATTTTATAAACATTCTTATCTTCTTTTAAATCATCTTTAAAAATAGTTTGTAGATCAGTTTTAAATGTTTCTTGAGCATTTTCTGCCTTTTGTTCTGCATCGTCAAGAGATAGTCTATTGCCATCCACAGCTTCCTCTAATACTGCTACTTTTGCTGGCTGTTCTTTAAACTCGACGATTACTGATAGATTTTTAGAACTTTGTAAGTCTACTGAAGAAGGTAACTGTAGTCCTTCTTGACTAGTAACCTCTATTTTTTTTAAAGCTTCTCGTTGCTCAGGCGTAAGCTTTGCAAGCACTTCTTCAATTGAAGATTGTGTTGCAGCCTTTACAATCGACTGATGATGAGTTACTGGAAATGCATTGAATAATACACCAGTACTTAATGTCAAAACTGCTGTACTTTTAATTAAACGATTCAACTTGTTATATCCCCCATTCAAAAATGTTTTCTGTTACTTTTTAATTATATTGAAAGTTTATAATTTTTAGATTTCAACATTTTTCACCAACGTTCCTTTATTTACCAACAACTTTCGACAAGTTTTTCTATTCGATTCTTGTTTCATCATTCTAAATCGTTCCTTTTTGATAAAAAAAAGACTTCGGTTTATACCGAAGTCCCTTAAACTAACTCATAAACTATTAATTTAGTTATTATTTAACACCTAATGCGCTCTTAACAGTTTCAAGAGTTTGTGATTTGTATTTCTTCTTAGGTGTTGGTGCGTAGTTAATTGTTGGATTTTGCATTAAGTAGTTTTTCTCTACAAATGCCAAATCTTTTTCATCTACTACACCATCATCGTTAATATCAGCAGCACGCTTATTTGTTCCCCAATAAGTTTGTAAGTAAAGTGCGTCCATTACATCAATGACATCATCTTTATTTACGTCCCCTGCATAAGCCGGATTTAATGTGATATAACGGTTTTGAGGCGTTACGTTTCCATTTTCATCATGGAATCCAATTGTAAAGTCTTTGTGTACTGTAAAATGCCCAGGTACATTGAATTCAAGCTCGAACGTGTCATCCGTTAATGGTAAATTTGGAATTATAAACGATCTTGTAGAAAGTAACGTTGTAGTATCTATTAGACCCTCATATACTTTACCTTCTGAACTTGTTGCTGTTACTTTTATTCCTAATTTCGAATAATCAAGCCCTCCAATTGGGCCACCATCCGGAGCTATAAATGCTTCAGCAGCATTACTACCTCGAAGTAGTGAAGTACTAGAATCTTGATAAAAAATGCCCGGATTTCCGCTTACTACCGTATTTGTTGTGTTATTATTATTCGTTACCGTTGTGTTTAATTTCGCTTGGAATACAGCAGGATAAGTATTATATTCATTACTCATCTTAAATGCTACATCTGCAAGTTTTAAATCGCCTGATAATGGCGTAACTCCATCTTTAGTTGTAATTGTTACGGTCGCTCTATTTAGAAAAGCTGGTCCATAAACAACATCATCCTTCACAGTAACATTTACTTTATCTGCTACACTTGGATTGACCTTAATATTCATATCAGCAACATTTGTATAATGCTCGAATGTATAAGTAACTTGTTTTACATCACTAGCTTTATTTAACATTAAAGTGGCATTCCCTGTTTCACCCATTTTTAGTGTACGTTTTTCAGGTTGCATATAACCATACGTAGCATCATCACGTGTCACAAAGATGTCTCTACCTTCTTTAAAAGTTTTATTCGTTGCCGCATCGATTGCATAGAAATTAAGTTCCATCCCTCTTGTTGCATTTGTTGGAATAGTAGCTGTAAATGTACCGTCTGGATTTACAGGTACTGCAACCGCTCTTCCACCTAAATAGTCTTGATAATACACTTTTGTGCTTCCTTGATTAAAGTTCATGCCAAGTTTTTGCATTTCTTCTGTTTCTTTATCATAAACTGATCCAGTAATTGTTACACTAGATTGTCCATTTTTATATTCAACGACTTCTGGAGCGTTCACTGTTAATTTAGGAGCTGTGTTATCGAAATAAATTGGTGCTTCTTGAGCAAATGTTTTACCTGCATCATTTGTACCAATTATTTTAATCTTATAAACTCCTGGCTTCGCTAAATCAGGATCATACGCAAATGGTTTTTCATCATTACCCGTAGCTTTGTAATATAAGCCATTAAATATTTTGTTGATAGTATATACCTTATTTTCATCCATTCCAAGTCCATCCATCGAACCGATATACCCTAATTCTTTCCCTGTTTTTCCATCTTCAAGGACCACATCAAATGAACGCATATGAGATTTGATACTCATAATTGCATTTGTATAGACTAACTGACCAGCAAATGAAGAATCAAATACTTGTGTAAATGCTTGTGGTGTAAATGAAATTGGATTTATTCCTTCTTCGACTGTTTTAATCGCGAAAGGCAATTGGAATGTCTCATCTGGATTATCGTGATTTGTGTACGTTACAAATCCTTCATAAATCCCTAATTTTGCTGATTTTGGCACAGTAATTGCGACAGATGATTTCTTTTTCGAATTTGCCCCAACTTTAATCGACTTATCTGTCACGACCATCACGCCGTTGTCGTCAGCATCTAATGATCCTCTGCGATCTGCTTGGTACGAAACTTTTACATCATATGTTTTTGCTTGATTACTATTGTTGTAGATATTAAGTGTGCGCGAATCACTAATATTTTGTCCTGCTGGTGCGAAAACGCCAAATGCAAGTGCGCCTGTTAAGTCTTTAACTGTTTTAAGATTTCCATTTTTATCTGTTGTACCTTTTGTTTCATCCACTACTTCAATTCGAGTCTTAGAATGGATTGCTTCATAAGGATCAACTTGTCCTGCACCCGTTTCAAACACACTATAATCCCCATTTAATGGATCGGCCGTGTTCATTAATGTTTCTTTCACTTGAGCCGGAGTTAAGTTTGGATTTGCTTGTTTTAATAAAGCTGCAACACCTGCTACGTTTGGTGTAGCCATAGATGTACCTGATAAATTATCATAAGCATATTTATAGTTACCAATTTGATCTGCACCGTGCATGTAAGATGGCACCGTTGAGAATACAGAAACACCTGGTGCCGTTACTTCAGGTTTAATATCATATGTGATACGAGCTGGTCCACGTGAACTGAATGATGCTAATGTATTTCCTGGATTCGTTACTTGTCCCATTTCATCGAATGAGATTGTTGGTGTACCTGTACCAAGTTTCGAAATTAAGTCTTGCCCTTGTTCATATGACATTGAGAACGTTGGAATGAATCCATAGCTGCCACCTAAATACGTTGGAATAAAACCTTCACCAGGTACGTTATCAATCATAATAACTGCCGCAGCACCGTGTTTTTGAGCAATTGTGATTTTATCTGCAAGTGCAGTTTGACCACGGTTCACAATCGCAATTTTCCCATTCACATCAATATTATTATAATCAGAATCTGCACCAATACTTGGTACTAAAACAACTGGTAAGCTTTTACCTTTTAAACTTGCTATATTATCATTAAAACCTTTACCTAATAATTTTAAGTCTGCTGCAAAATCTGAAGTGCCATGTAACGTACCTTTTGAAGTTTCAATAACAGTTTTTGTATCGTTAGCACCTACTGTAATTGGTAAAGCTGCTGCACCTGGCGCACCTAATGAATACATGCCATCACCTGAGTTACCAGCAGCTACAATTGCCGTAACACCAGATAAGACCGCGTTATTTAATGCAATACTTTCTATATTTTCTGGATCGTTCGTACTGCTACCTAACGATAAATTAATAACATCCATACCGTCAGCTACAGATTTATCAATGCCACCTAAAACATTTTCTGTTGTACCTGATCCAAATTTACCTAATACGCGATATACGTATAAATCGGCTTCTGGTGCAACACCTGTTACTGCATAATCTGTATTGTTTTTACCTCGACCAGCGATAATTCCTGAAACATGCGTTCCATGTTCTGTGTAGAATGCTTCTCCAGTCGTAGGATCCTTTTCAGCTAATCCTGATTTTTTCCAATCATCATATGTTGTCTCCATTGGGTCCGCATCGTTGTCAACAAAATCCCAACCTTTTACTGAGCTTGGATTAATCGTTTTTGGATCAACACCAGGTTGCGCACGATACCCTTTATAGGCATCTGTTAAATCTGGATGATTATAATCGATACCTGTATCGATAACCCCTACTTTAATACCTTTTCCTGTAAATCCTTCTGCGTGTAATTTACTAACACCAGGAAACACTTCAGTTTCCATTTTCGTTGTCGAGCCTTGCTCACTTTCAGTTCTTTCAGTTGTTTTATCTGGCTCAACTTTAATCACATTATTTGGCCAAACAGCTTTAACAGCTTTCGACTTTAATAATGACTTAACTTTATTCGCTGGTAAGTCGATTGCAACACCATTTAATGTGTTTTTGTATGTTCGCTTAATTTTGTAAAGATTTTTATTTTCTTTTAAATCGTCTTTATAAATTGTTTGTAAATCGTTTTTAAAGGTTTCTTGCGCATCATTTGCTTGTTGCTTTGCATCGTCTAGCGATAAGCTATTACCATCCGCAGCTTCTTCTAAAACAGCTACTTTTGCTGGTTTTTCTTTAAACTCGACAATTACTGAAAGATTTTTTGAACTTTGTAAATCGACTGAAGAAGGTAATTGTAAACCTTCTTGACTCGTCACCTCTAATTTCTTTAAAGCTTGACGTTGTTCTGGTGTAAGTTTAGCAAGTACTTCTTCAATAGAAGATTGTGCTGCAGCTTTTGCAATTGGCTGGTGTTGTGTGATTGGAAATGCATTAAATAAAACACCAGTACCTAAAGCCAAAACTGCAGTACTTTTGATTAAACGTTTCATCCTGTTCTTCTCCCCCATTTTTTGTTTTTTCTTTCTATTTAGATTATACGGAAAGTTTACGCTTTCGAAATTTTGACAAATTCCACAAAACTAAACATTCCATCGATAAAATTCGACAAAAAGCGAGCGTGTTACTTCATATGTTCATTTAATTTATAATCTGTATCTTTCTTTCCTTCTAATTCTTTATTCTTCCTATGATTTCAGATCATACTTTTTAGGTTTTCTACTAAAACATTCAATAATTGGCGTTTTATGGTCAGAATAAATGTCGTTTAGTGCAAAAAAAATTAACTTCCATACCATTTTTTTCCTTGGTATAATCAAGTTTTATACTATTCATTTTTTGTGAATCGTTTATCATAAACATTTTTTTAAAATACTTATGAGTGATATCAATAAACTAACGAGCTATATATCAACCTAGCTTGAGCAAAAATAAAACGGTAATCCAATAAAAGATTACCGTTTTTCCTAGTACTTTCACTTTATTATTTTAAACTTAGTGTCTGTGAACATTATCTAACACTTCAACTTTGTATTTCGTACTTGATTTTAAATCATTGTCAAACTAAATCGACATTATATGGGTTACAATTCTATTTGGGCCTCTTTGTTATACGGAACCATTACCAGTCGTACTATATTACTGAGTGATCCCATCCCACCAATAAAAATTTGAAATCTCATTGTAAGCAAAAACACTTTCATTTAAAGACTCGCGGGCTAGATCACTTTTGCTTTCTTCCCAAGTGTTATGACTGTAATCAGATTTTTCAATCGTTTCGAAGTTACTATCATTTTTATTTGAATACATAGTAGAATACTTTTTATTTTCTGAGTTTAAAAGCTTCATATATTTTTCTTCTAATTCTCTATTAAAAAATCTTCGGTAATTCCAAATTGCCAAGAGACATTTTCGAAATTCCTCACGATTCTCAGCATTCTTCAGTTTTAAAGCCAGTTTTAATAATTCTTCTATCCCTAAATGGGTATTATTTGTTTCACATTTTAATATTCCGATCGCATACCTATATTCTAAATAAAGATGTTGAATAAATAAATTAGAAGAGCTACTCATTGCTTCAATTTGATCTTGATGCTTTTCAATAACGATTTCTGCATCTTTGAATCTCCCTAATTTTACATAGCATTCAATAATCCTTGGAATTCCAATAAAAAAGTCATCACGTTTAATTAACCAATTATAATAGGTATCAATAACATCTAGGTTTCCAAAATCTATATGTGCAACATATCGATTTCCAGCAGCAATTTCTGCATAATGATCATTTATTTTACTATATGTTTCAATTTTATTTAAAACATCTTCTAAATTGCCACCTAATCTAGTTAATGCAAATGCTTGATACATTAAACTACGTCCCAAATAATCTTCATTTTTTGTGATCTTTTCTAATTTTTTAGCATAATGTAAAACCTCATCCCACTCCCTTAAGAAATAATAAGAAGCTGTAATCCATAAGATGGTTAATTCTTGAAATTTATCTGGCATGTATGAGATATACTCTAATACATGAACCAAATGTGAATTCCCTTTGTTGGATGGAATGGTCATATAAAACTTTCTAAAATAACTGATCGCCACTTCTTCAGTTGCTGAATGTGGCATATATTTAATGACCATTTCATATAGAGGTAATGCCTCCCTTTCTTTCCCTTCTAAAAAAAGCTGTTCTGCAATCGAAAATAAATTTTGAAAGTATTTAGTACGAATTGCTTTTGATTTTTCTTTTATCATCACTGATAAAATATAGGATAACTCCGATTTAAATCCATACTTAGCACATTGATAAATCAGTGAACTACTTCTTCTTTTATCTAAAAGATGTCTTTCATTAAAGCATAGGTTCAAATACATTTTATAAAATGCCCCTTTAGGAAGTTGGAAAGCTTCAGTTATGGCATCCAAATTATGTAAAGAAATATGTATTTTATTATTAAATATTTTACTGATATCGGTATAATGTATATCTGATTTTTCTGATAAAATTCTAAAGTTCCATTTCTTTCTATTCAACAACTTTGTAAATTCATTAAGTAGAATATCATTCATTTTGGACCCCCATCCCTTTAAATGACGATTTGTAACATATTAATAATAAGAGACCAAATCTTTGTATGATTTGGTCTCTTATATTAGAAGGCGTATTATTATAGTTCAACTCGACTGTAAAACCATTTTGACCATAAGCATTTATTTAATTCTTTTGAACTAGCGAAATCGTATATTTATACCACTATTTAAATGTAGTGTATTGATGGAATATAAGCTATGGGGGTTTTTTAATAGTACAAAAGAACTATTTTATACTATATTTATCCAATTTCTACTCATTTTTTTAGATAACATCTCATTTAAAGCGCAAAAATAAAGAATACAATTAAAAAATTTGGGGTAATTATCAGAATTATGAATGGTGGGATGGTTATTCAAAGGAAAAATTATACAATTTTATAGAAAACAATGAAATTTATGCAACCTGAGCTCAACGAGAAGGTATCTGTTCTGCAACTCATATTAGTAAAATCGAAAGAGGATTTCTGAGGTTTCTGATAAACATATTACATTAATAACTAAAAGACATTATATAAATATTGGAGTTGAAATGAAAAAAACAGTAAAAAGTGATCGTATAAAAGAACAATTAGAGGCAATTTCACTTATATAGATATCTAATTTCATTCAGCTGAAGTGTCATACAAGTAGGTGAGGATTAACTAACTAATCGTATTGCATCATTATGTACTAGACATTTTATACCATGGGTAAACGAAAAAGCACTGCTTTTAATTAATACGACTTAAATAATCCGTTCAAAAATAGTCTTTATAAAAACTCTATAATTTCGCTTAAAATGCAAATCAATATGGTTCTTCAATACAAAGAACATCTATCCAATTTAAAAGCAGAGATAGATGCTCTCATAAAAGAAATCGAAGAATATATCATCATCAAATCAATTACAAGGATCAAAGAAAAACAACAATTATCTCTGAAATAGATGAGATTTATCGATATATAATCAATTAAAACTAGTGGTTTTCACTAGAATAGATCCGAGTGTCTTTGAATCTGGAAAATTCACGGTTATAAAAAATCATATTACATAGAGTCATGCGCTATCTATTCTTATGATTATTCTTAATTTAGCCCAACTATTTTGTAAAACTCTTTACTTTATAGATAATTTATTTTGTTAATTATTTTCGAAATAGTAGGAGTAATTCCCCCATGTGATACTTCAAGTTTTTCAAAGACAAATTTAGGATAACTGTATAAAGGTAAATTCTATCATACAAAGTGATCATAATTCTGAAGTTTATTTATTATAGTTTGGGCAAGTAAGTTTGCCTTTTTTTCATCTTGCTTCTCCAAGTAATAGTTAAATAATTTCATTTGATATTGCTTTATTGCTTCATTAATCCCCACCACATTAAAAAATGGTAATAATTTAGTTTCTAGGTAGTGAAAATATTCGTCTTTTAAGTTTAGTAGGTTAAACTTGTGAAGCGTAAAAATATGTATCCACATTTGTGCGTCGCTTTTTTGTGCGATATATAATCCTTCTTCTACTAGTGTGAGTAATTCCTTGTTTGATAATAATTTTCCTTTTGCCATTGAATTAAGATATCCTTCAAAAGAAAACAAATAATAATGGGGTTTTGTTTCTTTATCAAAAAGATTACTTGCTTTCATAAAATACTCGCTTGCTTCCATATATCTTTTTTCTCGTAGCTTATGATAAGCAAAATTATGATAAGAAATACCTATTTGGTCATTTTGACCGTATTGTAATGACATTTCAATTAGACGGTGATACTCATCACCGCTTATATTACTATTATCAGTTTCACTTATTAGAATTAACATAAGGTTTTCAGTGGCGATAACTCGAGAAAAACATTGAGTTTCAGTAAAAAATTGTAATGCTTTAATGGCATGTTTATAAGCTAAAACATTTGAATTTATCCAATGATAAGCATGTGCTAGTTCAAAATGAAACTCTTTATTATAATCGTTTTCTTTAATATCTTTGAGTAGTGATATTGCTTCTACGAAATTTCTATTAAAATAAAGTTCATAGATTGCCTTATTATGAAGGTGAAGGTTTTCTTCAAATGCGCTTAAATTTTTGAAATGATCTATTTTTTTTAGTTTTTTTTCCACTAATTTTTTGTTATTTGTAAATAAATAGTATTTTGCAAGTATCAGTGTATAGAATTGAACGAAATTAGATAATTTTATAAGTGGGATTGCTTCGATTTGATCTTTTAAACGTTCTGCTTTTATTGTTATCTTCATGATAATGGACTGTAGCCATTCTTTTAGTAGTGTATCTAAACTCATATATGTTTGTATTTCTTTTTGCATATTAATATCAAGTCTTTCAGCTAATAAGGTAATGGTATGATCAGAAACCTCCGTTATCCCTCTCTCAATTTTACTAATGTGAGTTGTAGAACAAATTCCTTCACCTAGTTCAGATTGTGTAATGTTTCTAAGTTGTCTATAAAATTTTATAATTTTTCCCTCAATCAACTTCTTTCCCTCACTTAGTTTACTTTAGACTTTATATTAACCCTAAATAAAAAAAATACAAATGAATTGTATTATATTCTAAATAATACTTGTCCAAATATACTGCTATTAAGACTAATGCAGATGTGATAATACGTAATCATTCATCGCAATATGTATTTTATAGATAAAGAATGAAGAGTCCCCTAGCATTATAATTAAATATTTTTTCTTCCTTACACACAAAAAAAAAACGGTAAACTCCTTAAAAGTTTACCCCTTTTTTATCATTTTTACTCTAAACCAAGTGCTTGTAAAACATCATCTAATGTTTTACCTTTTGATTTCTTAACTGCCTTAGGCGAATTATCATTCCATGGATTTTGCATCATATAGTTATTGATCACATACTGCATATCGTTTGCGTCAACAACCCCATCAAAGTTAATGTCCGCATCACGCTTATTTGTGCCCCAATATGTTTGGATGTATATCGCATCATTCACATCAATGACATTATCTTTGTTTACATCTCCACCAGGGATATAGTCGTACTGAACAGGTATAGATCCAGCTGTAACCTTTCCGTCCTCTTTAATTCCTACTGTAAAGTCTTTCGAGAATGTAAAGTGGCCTGGCACGTCTTCTCTAAATACAAGTAATTCGTCACATAATTTTATTCTATTTAAAATTATCAAATCCTTTCCTAATTGAATTCAACTGCCATTAAGTTGAATAAGAAATACTGTTGTTTAATGAATAAAGTATGCCGTACTAGTTTAGTCGGATAAGCGAGGGGCATCACTGCCCCTAACTCTCCTAAGAACCGTACTTGAACCTTTCAATTCATACGGCTCAAGCCTTCTTTTTGTCTAAACAACTTTTTATCTAACGCAAAGTATATGTACCAGCTTAGTAACTTCACCTGTGGGAACTTCTAAATTCCGTGCAGTAACTTTTTCACCGTTTTGTAGAGGTTGCTTGCATAATGCACAACGATACCCTTGTTTTCTTGCGAGTTTGATTCTGTCCAGAGTATTTTCTGTATCGAAAACCTTTCGGTCTCGTTTTTCCCAGTACTCTTTAAGGTCAGGATCATCTGGACTGTTTTTGTATAACACCATCACATGCCGTTTAATTTTAATCCAAGGCATATGTAAAAGTTGAATATTTGTTATAGGGCAAGTTAAAATCCATGAGTTATATCCTCCATGATGTGGTTTTCTGAAATATCTTTTCCTTATCCATTTCCAAGATTTCTTAGGATGGAGTTGCCTCAAATATTTACAGGTTTTATGGAATACGTAGTTTGCTATCACACCAAAAGATTTCTTCGAAACCACATGCTTCCAGTATTGTCCGTAGCCTCTGATAATGGGATTTAACACTTTGATAAGTTCTCGGACTGGTTGCCCCTTCATTATTCGAAACGTATCTCGTATCTTCTCTTTGGCTTTCTTAATGCTCTCTTTACTTGGTTTAATTAGTAGCTTGTTCCCTTGCCATGTTTTATACTGTCGAACTGAAAATCCGAGAAAGTTAAAACCATCTTCGATATGAGTGATCTTAGTTTTCTCATTACTTAGTTCGAGACCTCTATTAATAAGGTAAGGTTGTAGTCTTACGTATACGGACTGTGCTTGTTCCTTAGTTTCTGTTAATACAACGAAATCATCTGCATACTTAACCAGAGCTATCTTGCACTTGGGATGGATAGCGTAACTTCCATTAGATTTATATGTTTTACGATATAAAATACCAAGTTTTTCTTCCATTCCGTGAAGTGCTATATTTGCTAAAAGAGGAGATACGATACTTCCTTGGGGAGTACCTTCCTGTGTTTTGGAGAACACATTGTGATCTACATATCCCATCTTCAACCATCTTTTAATGAGTGCTTTTCCTGAAAACCGAGAGGTTTGTTTCTCTATCCATTCATGACTCAAACGATCAAAACAACTCTTAAAGTCCCCTTCAAAAATCCATTTTTTCTTACTATTGGTGTTAATCTTGTTAAAGATGTTGCTAATCGCATCATGGGTGCTTCGCTTTGGACGGAACCCATATGAGGACGGTTCAAATCTTGCTTCCCATTGAGGTTCCAATGCTTTTTTTACCATATTTTGATAGACTCTATCTTTAATAGTCGGAATACCAAGTGGTCTTAGCTTTCCATTTTTCTTCGCAATATAAGTTCGTTTCGCCGGTCTTGGACGATGTTGAAATATGTTTTGCTGTTTTAGTTGACGATATAATTCATTACGTCTGTCGGCGTGCAGTGCTGTATAACCATCTACGCCAGAGGTGCGTTTACCTTTATTCTGTTGTGTCACTTTTCGAATAGACAACAGTAGGTTCGCTTCACTCCGTAGGAGTAGTCGTTGAAGTTTTCGTACTTTCCTTTGTTGTTTGAGTTGTTCGGCACGATAAATTCTTTGTCGTAGCTTCGTCACATACTTTTGAATTTCATTCCAGTTTACTGAATTCCAATTTGTATACGAGGCGTGCGCCGACACTCGTTCTGAGGTATTCATAACTGCACGCTCCTTTTCGTCAGAATTTAGCCACAAATTTATTTTCGTGTTGAAGACCTATGGGAAGTGGGCTCCCTTTCGAGCCTGTCATGACTTTGTCTATAAAGTACGACAGTATCCGTCCAGTTATACAATTACCTGTTTTCCTGTTCCCTTTCAGGTGACGGCCTTTGCTTTCTCCCATATCCTGTACCCTCTGCCACGTCGTTTGATCTTACGATCTCCCTACTGCTTAAGCAGATGACATAGGGCTTACCAAGTTCCACATTTCACAGATACGACAGGGTTAGGTGGGTTCTTTACTCCGGGCAAGATGTGGGACACATCTCAGTAGCTTTATGAATCTACTTTTCCTCTTGCCAATACCCAAGCGAAATTATGCATTATCTCGAGCTAAGAATTACGAAGCTTACAAACCTTCACTTTCATTCACCATATCTGTCTTCTCCTAGCAGTATTCCGGACCATGCAATTGTCCTCTGTTTCCTCATTTCCTCATGCAACCTACAAACTCGTTACCAAGAATGCAGTTTTGGATGGAGATCATCTTTGTGTCTAGATGAGTAGCGTAAGCTACACTGTGGGAATGCGACTTCTTGTCGCACCATAAAGATTATTAACGGAAGTTGCGAAAAAGCCAACCAATTTTTGCCCATTGAGTAACTGTATTCAAAACAAGTTCAAGGTCATTGCGTTTTGATAGTTGCCAGGCTACAATTTCATTATTAAATAGATTTTGAATGACTGATAAATAATAAAATTGTTTACCATCCGAAACATAGGGAATATCCGTAACCATTTTTTGATTAGGTCCTGTAGCCCTAAATTTTCTCTTAAGTCGATTATGTAGATAACTGAAGAAGTCTTTCCATGTCGTTTTCTTTTCTTTCGAATGAATGATTGAATCTTCATTTCCTTCATCAGGCGATAGACTTTTTTATGATTAATCCTATAGGATTTTTCTATTAAACTGTCAGTCATACGTGAATATCCATACTCTGGATTAAGTAGATGAACACCTACCATGTGTTCTCGAATATCCTGTTCTTGTTCAACTTATTCTTTCTATTTACTTTTGTACTTCTCCACTTATAATAGCTCGCAGGCTTTACATATGCGATTTCTAATAACCAAGTAATTGAATGGATATCTTTTAATTCTTCAATCATTTCATACTTTAATTTTTGAGGGATATCATCTACTGCTTTTTTTTAGTCTACCTGCGCTTTTAAATAGTCTCTTTCTTCTACCGAATTGAACTTTGTTCGTGGTCTACCTTTAAATGGTTTTGTAACGTCACCTCGAACATCAAATGGTTCGCCACTTTTCCACTTTTTAACCCAAACTTTAAGTTGGGTACAATGTCGAATTCCAAGTTCTTCCGCTAATACTTGATAAATATTACCATTAACATACTTCATCACTGCGTTTAATTTAAATTCTTCTGTATAGCTTTGAAACTGTTGACCTTTTTTAGCCATAAAAAAATCCCCTCCAAGTCACATTCATATCTCCATGTTAACATGAAGATTTTTTCGAATGTCTATCTAAAGGGGATAATATCACTTGTGTTGCAAGGGATTGGCTCTTGGCTTTTTTCTCACGATATACACGTTTTTATACATCCTTGATTTAAAAGGGTTTTGGGGACCTAATCCTTCTTTAACCATTCACTGTTTTTGTATAAATTACTGATTAAAATCACTCTTAATCATATAGGTCATTTACTTTTTAGGATCTTTAGATTCTGTTTAACTTAGAGCCCGAATATATTTACTTTCTAACTCATTATCTAAAGAGTTTCGATAATCCCAGATTGCCAGTAGACATTTTTGAAAATCCCCATAAATCTTATCGTTTTTCACCTCTGAAGCAACATTTAATAATGCATCTAATCCTTCGTGTAATTTATTTGTTTTACATTTTAACAAACCAACTGCATAGCGATACTCCATATATAAATGCTTCATATGAAAGTTAGAAGTGTCACTTAATTGAGCAATTTGATCCTGATACTTTTTTATAAATATTTCCGCATCTTCTAATCGTCCTAATTTTACATAGCATTCTATGATCCTTGGGATACCAACATGAACATCATCACGGTTACAAATCCAACTATAATAGGAATCAACCACATTAATATTACCAAAATCAATGAGTGCTACATATCGATTTCCAACAGCTAGATCTGCATAATAATCATTTATTTTTTCATATTTATCAATTAAACTTAAAACCTCTTCTAAACTTCCACCTAATCTAGTTAATGCAAATGCTTGATACATTAGTGCACGACCTAAATGGTCTTTTATTATTGCCATTTCTTCCAATCGCTTCGCATAGATTAAAACCTCATCCCACTGTTTTAACGAATAATATGTAGCCGTAATCCATAAGATCGTTACCTCTTGAAACTTTGTTGGCATATAGGGAATATATTCTAAAACCCGCTCTAACACTATATTCCCTTCACTTGTTAAACGAGTCAAATAAAATTTCCGAAAATAACTGATTGCCACTTCTTCAGTTATTGAATTAGGCATATGCTCAATAATGAATTCATATAAAGGAGCTGCTTCTTTTTCATTCCCTTCTAAAAAAAGCTTTTCTGCAATGGAAAATACATTTTTTAAATACTTTTTACGAATGGCTACTGATTTTTCTTTATTTATAACTGATAAAATATGAGATAACTCCGCGTTAAATCCATTTTTAGCACATTCATAAATAAAAGCACTACTTCTTCTTTTATCTAGTAAATTTCTTTCGTTAAAGCATAATTCTACATAATCATTATAAAAAGCACCTTTAGGCAGCTTAAAAGCCTTAGTTATAGCATCCAAATAATGTAATGATAGTACCTTTTTATAATTAAATAACTTACTTAATTCTGTACTATGTATTTCTGATTTTACGGATAAATCTTTCATCTTCCAGTTATTATGTTTCATTAATTTTGTAAATGTATAAAAAAGAGCATCATTCATGTTGCACCTCACCAATAAGTTAGTAAAACCTCAATAAAAATTCCAAAAAATTATATATGCTCATTAATGTAAGAAAAACTACATATTAACATATTTTATACTGTTTCTTTTTGATAGTTTTATTATATGAAATGTTGATGTAATTGGGATTTTGACAAAAATCGCCACCCTAGTGAATTAATATATTATTGATTATTCACAAAACCAAGGTGTTTATAAAGGAACTATGAAACCCTAAAAAAAGAGACCCAAGACTGTGAATCTGATGTAAGAACAATAAAAAAACTTAGAGAACATAATACTCTAAGTTTAAATAAATCTAATGTTTAATTCGTAGAAATCCAGGATAAACTCGTTTCAGGGTCTCCTTCCTACCCCCGTTACACTCAATAATCTTTCTAGAAGGTGTATTTGTAGGTAACAAACAATTAAAATACCGTTGACTTCCATTTTATTATATTCCCCAAAAAACAAACATTACGAAAACAGCCAAATATTTAGCCTCGTACCGATTATTAATAATCTTTATCACATTTCAAGGGCACACATCCCCATTGAATAACATCTTCACTAAAAATGATACCTGGTCATTTCAACATTGCATCCGAACCTTCTTTTAAAGTTTGAAGATCTGTCTTGATAGATCAGTTTTTGTCTGTCTAGCATCAACAGAATTGATACGTATTGTTATTTCTAATAACAATAGAAGATATAGTAGAAATAATAACTCTAGAAGAAGGTTCTAAATATACATTATGAATACGAAACTCCTAGAATTAAAGAAAGAATATTAGTCCCCTTGGATAGGCCTATAACTACTATAGTAATTAAAAAAATAATATACCTACTTCCTTCACTCACGCGGTTTAAATAGTTTTACAAATTTATTAATGGACCAATTAATTTTTTACTGAATTCAAATCAAGTCATCCCATACAAGTATAAGTTCTATTGTCGCTTTTACTACTTTATTTTTTTACTCTCAATCTATTTACCAAAATTGCTATTCCAAAAAGTAAAATTAAATATGGGAAAAAACCTTATAAAAAGAATAGTAAAATACCCATATACGATAATAACGAGCACAATTAGTAAAGTTAGCATAATAAATTTTCTAACCACATTTTAACCTCCTATTAAAGAAGTATACATCACGATCACCTTAGATTTTCAGTGACCTAAGGGAGAATCCTGAAGGATAAGTCGATGAAGTAATTATTTTAGCCGTTCTATTTTTTCAGAGTTAGCAAAATTAAAGGCTGTCGACTCTTTCGACAGCCCGATCAAATTATTTAAAATGTTAGCTTTTAATTTACCATTTAATCTTAAATTCATTTAGTAATAATTGTTCAGTCTGAGGCGTTGTAATACCAAGATGCCAACACCCTAATCCTCCTAAAACATATTTGTACTGGTTTTTCTTAATCACATTTACTTTCGTCCTATTATCAGCGCTGCTTGCTTTAAAATATCGTTTTCCATTTCTAGTTGCATGTTTTTTTTTCGTAGTTCGATCAGTTCCCTTTGATCATCCGTTCCGTTAGATTGTCCTTTTCCTTAAAAGATCCAGAAACCCACCCACCTATCTAAAGTATAAGGAGTAAGGTCATACTCAGGAATAATTTCCTTTATAGGTTTACCTTTGATATAATTGCACAATCTGTTGTTTAAATTCTTCAGTAAATGTTCTTCTAGCTCTTTTAGTCATTGTAGATTCTCCCCGAATAATTAATAGTTTCTACTTGACTTTAAATTAATTGTCTAACTCAGTGTTGCCGATTCAAGGGCACGTTTCAATTGTAACGCGCCTTTTCGGAAGAATCTTAACTATTTTCTTGAACATCTTACTTTATCTTTGTCACTTCTGTTTCTACCTTATCACATAGGTTAGACAAAAGATGACTATATTTACTCTTAACTTTTTCATAAATTAGTTTAGCTTCTTCTTCATCATAAAGATGAGATGTTTTATTGCGGTCTACCATCATATCAATCCATTGTTCTCCGTCTTCAATTAAACCGTATGTAAATGCTTCTTTTATCGTTGTCCTAGGACTTTTAATTTCAGTGATCCCTGTATATTCTAAAAACATTTTCATAAGTTTCCAACTTAATTCGAATGTGAATTCAAATCGTTGAATGACACCGTCGTACACAATATCATCCTCCAGTTGAATCTTTGTTGCTTCATTAAGCCTAGCACTCGCACGTTTGTAATCATTAAGCTTCTCGTAAAGCCTTTCCTTGTTCATATATTACCACACCTTCTTTTCTAATATTAAAAATCAGTTTTTCTTTAGTTAGACGATCCATAAAAACAACATCAATTTTTAAAGGAGTGGACAGTTGACTTATAGCATGCTCTATTATGTTTTGTTGGGTATGTGAACTATTTCTTGTAAAAATAGCTATATCAATGTCAGAAGTTTTATGGTAATCTCCTCTTGCTCTTGAACCAAATAAAACAATTTTTTCTATTTGATCCTTCATTAAGCAGTAACCTTGTAGTTCACTAATAAAACGGTTTGATATACCTGTTGCTTTCCAATGAGAATCCAATTCAGTTCCCACCTCAATCTTATAGTTTTATTTACAATATTTTATCAATTATTCACTTAACAAGAATAAAAAATGTTATTTCCATGAAAGCCATGTTACAAATGAGTCAACATTAATCAGTCTATTAATTAAAACCTGTACTTTATTCGGACTTAATTGCTCGATAAACCACCTGGATTTTATTTTTGTTTTTTGTTAATGATTCAGTTAAATTAATGTAGTATTTTTCACGAAACCGTTTATCTACTAATTGAATAGTAATTTGTTTTCAAATTGGTCTTTAGGAATTAAATAACCTCTGCCCCCTTCTACAGGAGAAGTATTCACGTATTTGATCTTTTCTTTTTTAATCCATTTATAAACAGCTTGGTTTGTCACGCCGAATAGTTCAGCTGTTTCCTCAACTGTCATCATTTTTCTATCTGCAATTTGTTCTATACCAGATTCTCTAATTGAAGTTAATGCTTTAAATAAATCAATAACCTCGTCTTCTTCCATATTTTTGAGAAAGTTAAGTATCATATTTTTGTTTGGATTTTTTTGAAGAGTTTCCTTCAAAACGAAAAGTGTTTTTTCTGAAATTGGCATTTTTATCCACCTCTTATTTTTTATTATATCAAATTTTAAACTAATAATACTTATTAAATTTATTAATCTAATTAAACTTAATGAACAGACAATATATAATCAGTAATTATTCGTTCGTAAAAGTACACATTAAAACATTTTGGAACTAAAAAGTGGCCTTCTTGAGAGAAGTTATAAAAGAGCAATTGAAACACCAAGAGTGTTGTAAGTAGTTTAATGTTTGTGCTTCAGTTTAAACTACCAATAACATTAACAGGTCTTTTAGCCACATTGAGCATTAATAGCAAGGATTACCGTATCCAGTTCTTCATTTTGTTCTTAAAAACTTTTCAAATTATAATAACGATAAAAAAATTGATATAAACGTTTAAAACAAAAACAATATAAAATAAAACATATGTTAATAATGACAATGATGTTGTTGTTAATTTTAATTTCGAATATGATGAGTTTCTTCAACATCTTGCTTCTGCATACTTAAGATTGAACACTTCTCATTTCCTTAAGTTTTTACCAGGTTCTTGTTTAAGATTAATAGCACCAAAGTCTCCTTTCTGAGTTAGATTTAGTCTAGAACCAACAAATGGTAACTTAGGGTCTCGTGTTCTCTTTAATGAGATGATCTTTTATATGTTAAAAATGATTTCGTGCATCTATTTAAAAATGTTAAATAAAATAAAGCAATTTTTGTGGAATATTAAAAAAATCATAACCACCAGTTAAACTGGCGGTTATGACTTAGCAGAGTCATGTCATTTGACTGTTTTGTTAGAAATTAGAAATTTTAGCTTATTTTACTTTCATCTAAGGCATGTTGCCAACTTGGGTAATAATACAAAGCACTCCTCATTAAATCAGGGTAATGTTGTTTTACCTCTTTTTTACGTAAAGGATTCCCTTCGTTATGTAACTTCTTGATCTGAGTAATGACTTCCTTTGATGTAAGTTTGACATCCATTCTTCATTCCTCCCTTTCAAAGTTATCACGATTATCTTTCCCTTTGGCTTACAAATTCAAACGAAAAACATAGTCTCAAATTCTTCATAACTATATTTCTGAAAATTCTAACATATAGAATGCATATTGTGAAGTAATTTACTCCTGTCATATAGTAAATAAAGAAAACTCTCCGATTGGCGAGCCTTTAGGCGAAGGTAGAGGGGTAGTTGCACTTATACTTAATTCCTAAAATTAGCAACAACGTCGAGTTTTCTTCTCCCGCTGCCAATTTATACTTTCTTAATGTGTAAAACAAACTACCTACCCTAGAACTCTTTTTGATATTACTTCCGTCCTGTCAACTGCCCGACAAACTCAACATCATCTATCTTCCAGCCTTGATCCTTTACATAAATCAAGGACGTTTTGACAATGACAGTTTCCGTATTACTTACATTATTAAACTCTGTACTTAACTTAAATTCATAAAAAAATTCAGCTTCTGTCTTTGAGGATTGGTATTCAAATGGCTTTAATCCTACTAATGAGGATTTCACCGATTGATCCCCATTCGGAATTTCCAAAACCGAGGGGTGCGTTGCCTTATATCCCTGATCAGTAATAATTGGTTTAATATTTTGATATCTTTCAGTTGTCGTTTGGTAAGTGAAGAAGTTTTTTAGAAATGCTTGGTTTACCACTAATGCGTCCGAGTTCTGAATCGAGGTTAAAGTCGTAATTTTCTTTTCATAGTTTTTTGGTTGGACCTGACTTCTAGCAACTGTGTGCGTAAGCTGAACACATACACGATTACGATAGCCGCAGAGATAAAACCTATCATTAGCAAGATAAAGTGTTTCTTATTATTTTGGTTCTAAAAATTTCTCCTTTTGCAAGGAGAACGAAAAACCATAGGCAATCGGTCAAGGGAAAAAGCACAAAGAGTTTTTTGATGTTGGAAAACGTTGTTAATCAAAAAAGTTTTTTGCCCCTTGATCGTTTGACTAACTGACTTTTTTCCTGCCGGAAAGGTTCAAGTGTCCAACAGGTGAGAGACCTGTGGTTTTTTCAACATCTACTTTAAGAGGCGCAGTCTAGTGCCCTGTTGAAAGACCAATCTTGACCTGTTTTTCCTTCTATAAAATTACCTTTTTAAGGAAAAACTGAAAGGATTATTTCTCACTTCTACTTCATTTATTTATTCAACTTCTAATATAGCGCTTGAAATCCTTGTAACTACTTTTCAATCCCCCATTTTTGCATTTTCCGTATTAAGGTTGCATGACTAATTTGCAAACGCACAGCGGCTTTGCGAATACTCCCGTCCATATCAAGTGCTTGTCTAATCAGTAGACTTTCAAACTCACCAATTTGTGAATCCAATGAACCTGCCAACACAGGCTTCTGATCAATATAGGCAGGAAGGTCAGAGGGCTGAATATATTCCGTAATGGAATTAACGCAAAGAATTTCAACTAAATTCCTCAGTTCAAGGATATTACCTGGGTAGGTATAAGATTTTAATATTTCTAATGTTTCATTATTGAACCACCTCTTTATTTTGTATTCCTTACAGAAATAACGAAGGTACTGATCGATTAATGGTAAGATTTCTTCGGGACGATTACGCAATGGAGGAACAGTAAAATAAGCGACATTCAGTCGATAATATAAATCCTCTCGAAATTTCTTTTCCTTGACTAGTTGGGCGAGTGATGTGGTTGAACTCGCGATAATACGGATATTTAATTTTTTGAACCAGCTTCCACCGATCCTCTCGTTTTCTCGATCTTGTAAAAACCGTAGTAACTTAACTTGTAATTTCAGGCTTAATTCCCCTACTTCTTCAAGAAAAAGTGTCCCCTGATCCGCTGCCTCTATCAAACTTGGGTTTCTCTTAACAACAGGTACAGATGTGTGGTCCGTTCCAAATAGATCAGGATCGGATTCATGGTCCGTAAACGAACCACAGTTTATTTTAACGAATGGCATATTACAACGATCACTTAAACTATGAATTCGTTCTGCAATCAGTTTCTTTCCTGATCCGACTTCACCCTCAATTAAAATGGTTGTCGGAAAATTGGATACACGTTTGACCATTTCAAATAATTTCATACTGATAGGGCTTTTTACTATATAGGAGTCTTCCAAGATATTCCCACCTCAATTATGGTTCATTTATAGAATAACAAACAATACTGAACCACTGTTAAATTAGTGTTTTCATTTTATTATGGTTCATTTTCAAACCATCGTCAATAATAGAAAATAAAAATTATTGAAATAATTATAAATTTACTATATATTCTTAAATAAGTTAGTATTAACGGTTCATAAATGTAAGGAGGAGAGAGATAGATTGCTAGAATCAGATTGGCAAACTCATATTCAACAAGTGGTTAGAGATCACCAAATTCATACTGTACGAATGTCTCTGAATGATAACTCTAATATCGCACGTGCGCGCTATATTCCTGCACAAAAGTTTTTGGAGATGGGAGCAAATGGACGTATTTCCTTTCCGTCCGTGCTATTTTCCATGGATACCTCTGAACAAGTACAAACAAAAGTGGGAGCAGGATTTAACGGGGGATTCCCAAGTTGGGAAATCAAGCCGGATTTTTCGACGTTTGGTCCCCTCCCTTATAAATCTGGAATGGCACGTCTAATTGGAGATCTTTACAACAGTGAAGGAACACCTATAGAAACAGCTCCCCGCTATGTGTTGAGGCGAGTTCTCGAGGAGTATAAAAAATCTGGATTGAGTGTCTATGGAGCGTTTGAGTACGAATTTTACGCTTTTAAAGAGACTGAAAATGGGCTTGAGCCTTCTTGGAAAGGATTACACTGCTTTTCAGAAACAAAACAATCTCAAGTGGAAGATATTTTTGTTTCGTTACTGAAAGGCCTTGCTGAAATGGGAGCAGGTCCAGAAGTAGCGAATACTGAGTATGGTTCTGGTCAATTTGAAGTAACCCATTCCCCATTTTGGAATTTAGAAATTGCCGATATGGCTTTTTATTATCGGACAAGCATAAAAGAAATCCTCCACGATAAAGGCTATAAAGCAACGTTCATGAGTAAGCCCGTCAATGATTTGAGTGGTAGTGGTGCTCATTTAAACTTATCGCTTCATGATGAAAAAGCTAGGAACTTATTTGCAGATGAGTCTGCACCGGATGGATTGTCTGATTTGTGCCGCTGGTTTATCGGCGGGCAACAGCGACATGCCAGGTCCTTATGTGCACTCGTCAATCCAACAATAAATAGTTACAAACGGATGAAGCCGTACTCATTTGCACCATCGACGAACACCTGGGGATATGAGCATCGCGGTGCCATGATTCGTATACCTAATAATCGGGGCAAGGATACACGGTTGGAACACCGATTGCCCGGTGCAGACACAAATTCATATACAGCTCTGGCCGCTATTCTGGCGGCAGGATTAGACGGTATTCACAATAAGATTGAACCAGCTCAACCGCTGCAAAATCAGGATGCCTACAATTCAGATTCCCCCCCACTTCCAAGGTCATTATGGGAGGCTCTGAATGATTTAACAAAAGATTCTTTTTTCAAAGAAACGCTCGGCGAGTCATTTATCAATGACTATCTTACGTTGAGGCAGGCAGAACTCGATCGTTACATGTTTCATGTAACTGACTGGGAATTAAAGGAGTATCTCGATATTTTCTAATATTATAAGGAGGATTATATATGTACCGAGTAGAGAAAAACAATTTAATTTACGCTATGTCAGATCAAAACAAACCCATTATTTCTGTTGAGAACGGTTCAACTATCGTATTTGAAACTTGTGATTGCTTTGAAGATCAGATTACTTCAACAGATACCCCCTATAGTTCACTAGACTGGAACCGTATTAACCCTGCGACAGGCCCAGTTTTTGTAGATGGAGCAGAGCAAGGAGATATCTTGCAAGTAAAAATTGAAAAGATACATTTAGCTGACAGAGGTGTGATGATGACCGGTCCAGGACTCGGGGTGCTAGGAGGAGATTTAAGCGAGAATGTAATCCAGATGGTTCCGATTTGCGAAGATAAGGTAATTTTATTAGACAAAATCGAAGTGCCTTTAAATAAGATGATTGGTGTGATTGGAACAGCACCTGCGAATGGTGAATCCATTTCTTGCGGAACTCCCGATAAACATGGCGGGAATATGGATACAAAAGTGATTACCGAGGGATCCACTCTTTATTTACCAGTCAATGTCCCTGGCGCACTGTTAGCGCTGGGAGATCTTCATGCGGCAATGGGAGATGGCGAGGTTTCTGTTTGCGGTGTGGAAGTTGCAGGGGAAGTTACTGTAACTGTCAACGTAATTAAAGGAAAACAGTGGATTGTTCCGATTGTCAAAACAGAGCATGCGCTTTATACAATTGCTTCAGAAAAAAGTCTTGATGACGCTACCATAGCTGCAACTAAAAATATGGTGGCATTTTTGGAAGAAGAAACTGGGATGACCAAACATGATGCGACTTTCCTGCTAAGCATTGGAGGAAATTTACAGATCTCGCAGGTGGTCGACCCATTAAAAACCGCACGTTTTGAATTACCAATGTCTATCGTACGTCAGCTCGAAATCTCAATCTAAAGAAATGGGGAAAACAGCATGTCATTAGAAAATTTCGGTTACAAACAAGAGTTAAAACGCGCTCTGACATTTTGGGATTTATTGATATACGGGATGATTTTCATGGTCCCTATCGCCCCTTTTGGCGTTTACGGTTATATTACTGATGCCTCAAAAGGTATGGTTGCTTTGGCCTATATGATTGGGATGGTCGGAATGATTTTTACTGCATTCAGTTACGCAAGAATGTCTGAAGCTTTCCCGATTGCCGGATCTGTTTATGCCTATGCCCAACGAGGAATCAATGACAAAGTAGGCTTCCTTGCTGGATGGGCAATTTTGCTCGATTATATCTTGGTTCCTGCGCTATTGTATCTTGTCAGCGCTGCAGCTCTGACTGCCTTAATTCCGTCCATCCCTATCTGGGTCTGGCTGATTTTGTTTATCTCAATCAATACTGTTATTAACGTATTTGGTGTAGAGTTTACCGCAAAAGCCAATAAGATCATTTTAATCCTTGAGTTTATTGTATTGGGAATTTTCATCGTGGTCGGTCTAGTTGCTCTCTCTCACGGAATGGGAAATGGACACTTAACAACAAAACCGATATATAATCCAGGCTCATTTAACTTATCGCTTGTAATGGGTGCAGTTTCTATCGCTGTATTGTCCTTCCTGGGTTTTGATGGCATCTCCACATTATCTGAGGAAGTAAAAGGCGGAAGTAAGGTAGTAGGAAAAGCAACTGTTACTGCACTTCTTGTCGTAGGTGCGTTATTTATCATTCAGACGTGGATTACTAGCGACCTAGGATCAGGAATGAATTTAGCCAATCTGGATACAGCATTCTATGATATTGCTGGTAAAGCAGGCGGTACCTGGTTAAAGAATATAACGATTATCGCAACAGCGTTCTCCTGGGGAATTGCCAACGCACTCGCAGCTCAAGCTGCGATTTCGAGAATTCTATTTTCGATGGCCCGCGACCGAAAATTGCCGTCTGTCCTTGCAAAGGTTCATCCGAAATTCAAAACCCCATACATTAGCACGATTCTTGTAGCTATCGTTTCGTTGGCAGTAGGATTATTTTTCCAAAGTAAAATTGATGTCCTTACCAACATCGTTAATTTCGGAGCATTAACAGGATTCCTTGTCCTTCATGTATCGGTGATTAATCATTACATCATCCGCCAAAAATCAAAGCAGTATGTTCGTCATTTGATCCTCCCAATTATTGGGTTCCTTGTCATTGGCTATGTCATTAAAGGAATGGACCCAACAGCTATTAAACTTGGCGTGGTCTGGATTATCATTGGTACTATTTATTTAGTCACAATCACCAAAGTTTTTAAGGTATCCTCGACATCGCTGGATATTTAATTAACGAAAAGTAGAAGGGGCTATCCCAAAAGACCAAAATGGTCTAGGGTAGCCCCTTTGCTACGAAATCTGACCTACTATATGATAACCTTTTGACTTCATAATTTTGCTTCCAAAACGAAGTCGACTTGGACTATTTTGATTCTCAGCGATTGCTAATATGGAGTATTCAATTTCAAAACTATTATCTCTAGCATTTCGTCTAATAAATTTACTGCATCTGTTGGAAGTACTCCTCGATCATACAAATCCCCTGCAATAATGACTGCATCAGGCTTTTCTTCTTTAATCGTGATATAATCGCTGAAGCTTCCATTAAAGATAAGTTTCGAACACACCCCCCCTACGGTAAATCGAACTCCATCTCCGGGTATAAGGGTCGCTCAATTAGCGACCCAGACCCCCAAGAACCCGGCGTGCAGATTTCCCGCACCCGGCTCTTCAGAAATTGCTTCACAGTTTTGCGTACATCTTCAATTCCGAAAATGGAATTGAAAGTTTAGGTCGCTCTAGAGGAAAAATCAATTTAATCTAATTAAATTTCTCCCAAGTTATATAACTCTTTTGACTTCTACTACTTAACATTTTTCTCCAGTAACGTTTTTATAGATTTTAGTTATTGTCCAAATATTACCAGCCATTCCATAGTAGTTATAATGACCTCTAAGAATTTGATTTAACTTTTCAGTTTGGTCTTTTATTGACCAATGTCTGATGACTCGAATCGATCATCTAATATAATCAAATAGTGTGTTTTCCTAACCATGGAGTAAGATGAAAATTGTTAAAATTAAAGAAATAGGAAGATCATGACACTACATAAATTAGTGAAACTCACTTTTTAATGTGCATTTTTTATCAAATAAAAACTCAGATGGGTTAACATTTACGTACATTTTTTCAATTCAGACCATTCAATTAACCTAGATAAAAAGCACCTTAATCGGGTGCTTTTTCGTGTTTAATCCTCTAAACAAGGCTATTTTATTTCTACATCTACCCTCATTTCACCTTACTCTCCCATGGGTTTCAAGACGCATTTTACATAGTACCTTCTGTTCAGTTATTCACAAAAATATGTTTTGTAATCTAGCATACAATACCAAATTTCAAACCTTAATTTAATCACTTTTTCCTTCTTTATTCATAGTAAAATTCTTTTAAATAGTAACACACTTTTTTAGGACTTTTTTGTACCATGTAGAACTATCTATAACGGCTACTTAATAATGTGCTTTGACTTTATTATTCCTTGTTGTAAATGGGCCAGGAACCTACAGTTTATAGAAAAAGCGTGTTATGAAATATGTTTTATCAAAACACGCTTTTAATGTATTCGATTAAGCCATGCTATTTATATAAATTTTAGACCATTAGCTACCTATGTTACTTCACCATCACGCCATTTAATGTAATAACTGAATAGATACCTACCTTTTTTCTAGTTGATTCAGTCCTCCAACACAACTCTAACAGAAACTTGTTGTTTGCCTTGAAGTGTAATTTTTGTTGCTCCGTTAATAATTTGTATATCGTTAATGTCTTCTTCCAGAATGTTGACAATGGCAGAGGATGTAATGGTTTTACCAGGTACTGAGAATGTGTATGCTTCTTCATTTTCAGTTAGGTTACGTAGTGTAATAATGATTCCTGTTTTATCTGCTGCAGGTTTGATGTATAGAGGGACAATTCCGTCACCTTCTCCATCAAATAATTGTCCGCTTTCTTCTGATACACATGCAATTACCATGTTCATTTCGACAGGTTCTGCTGCAGAAATACCAGATTTATAAACTGCTTTTTTATCAAATTGATTAAATGTTGATAGCTCGTATTTGAATTGGATGCGCCCTGGTTGATTGATCCAAAAGTTCGTATCCCAATAGTTGTTCATCGGCCAAGCTAGTAATAATGGATTTTCGTTACGTTTAATTTCTTTGCTTTCTTTTCCGAAATTAAAGTCGCCAATTTGGACAAGTGGCGCATCTGGACAAGCGAGTGTTACACCTTTTTGCTTATCGTAGATGGATACGGTTTGGTCCACTGTTACCCAATCCTTGCTGACAGTTCCCATTTGCTCGCGATCTAGTTCTACAAACATCCCGGCTGTATCAAATTGACTCTTCCATCCTTCTTGTAAATTTAATGGGAAAGCAAAATAGATTGATTCTGGTGTTCGAACGTCTTCTTTATTTAGAGAAGCAATAAGTTCAATTCTCCCGTGGTTCATAGAGAATGTAATCTTCTGTTCTAAGCAACTTACACCTGGAGCTTCTACATGCATTATGTAAGAAACAGAGTCGTGAATTGTTGTATCGATTTCATAAGAGACAACTCGTCTTGCACCTGTCCTAATACTTTTCCAGTCATGGTTCCATACACTAATGCTTTTGTTACCTAAATCAATGTCACGTGGGAAGAAAGTTGAACGTTCTGGTGCATGGTGTAATGGATTCATACTTTCGTTTACATATTCAAACAATGTCCATTCACTGTTTTTGTCCAACATGTCCCAATTACGTTCTTTATCGTGAAGTTGAATAATTCGTCCCGATTTTGGATCAAATGTCATCAGATAAAACGGCGTTTCAATTGTATTTTCAGTAACCGTATATTGTACTTGCTCTTTTTGAACGTTTGTCAATTGGTCTTCTAACTGACTGAAAGGAATTTTCTTATATGAGAAAGGTGCCAACTCAACCCTACCAAAATATTTTTTCGCACCTTCATCATTTCCATATGGAAGGAATTGTTTCACACGTGCAGCTGCTAAATGTCTACCTTCTTGGAAATACTCTTCAGGTACATAAAGTGGTACTGTTTGGGTAACATCCGATGTATTCACTAATAAAATTCCTTCTGGCTCCCATGATTGAAGAGGGTTGTCCGCAAGCTTTTCCATTTGCTTTCCTAACAAATAGGCCGAAAGGTCTGCCCCTTGGTACGCCATATGTGATTTATGTGTTCTTTGTGAATACACTTCTGGATGATCTGGGTCTGTTATCGAGTGTGCAGCACCCCATGTGTGTTCATCAAATAGGTTTACATGTAAATAGGATTCTTCTTTGATGTGATCATAGTGTTCTCCGGGGCTGCCTTGTAGAGATTCTAATAGTTCTGCTTTTCGTAAAACATGCTTTGTTCTACGATTTAAGCGCACTTCTCTTGCTGAGCTACCTGAACCGAAGTTCCAGAAATCTGTCCAATCTCCAGAATACGTTGGAATTGTTTCTGGATCAATTTCCTTTACTTTTTCTAACAGCATTTCCGGTGTCACGAAACGAATCTTGAATTCATAACCTTCTTCATTAAATTGTCTGATTAAATCAGCTAACTGTGGATCTGGACAATTGTTATCAAATAATGGTGGATTTGTTGCTGTTAAATAGATAAAATCATGCTCATAGCCATTACTTTCAAGTCGATCCACATAATCTTTAATCCCATCGTACATGAGTTTCGTATCTGCCATCGAAGTATGGAAGAATTGGCTAAATAATGAATAGTGCTCACCTTGGTAGGTTAATAATGAACGTTGATCAGGTGTTTCCCAGTTGAACACTGCTGGACGTTTGAAAGGAATACCTCCAAAGTGGACATTGATACCTGTGATATAGAAATCAACACCTGCATCAAGTAACAATTGACTCATTGGCCACGGTTGTCCATTAACATCATGGTTGATTGCTGTATTAATTTTGATATCAAATTTACGACGCAACTCGCGAATTGGAGCTAATATTCTAGCAATCTGTTCTGCATTAACTAACGGTGTTGTATGCACCATCAATGCTGCGATACTGATTTGTCCATTCTTTATCAGGCGTTGAAAGGCTTCTACACGTTCCTCAGTGGCAGTTTCTAGCCATTTTAGAACAGGATATGTTGCCTCACATGTCCAACGAAAACGTGATTCTTCTGGGTAGTCTTTTGTTTTTAAGCATAAATCGATGGCTTCATCTATATAGTCACGTTGTAATTCCAATAATAATGGTTGCGGATGAGTATAGCCTATATCAAGATGACTATGATGTAGGCATAAGATTTCTTTAACTTTGCTCACAATTTACACTCCTTACTAAAAATTCGTAGCCTTAGCCTTTCACTCCACCTGAAGCAAAACCATCCAAAATTTTCTTAGAGAAAATTATAAATAGAATTAAGATTGGTACAGTGGACATAACGGAAGCAGCTAATGCTAAATCCATATTATTAAATAATTGATGCGTATATTTTACTACTAATAATGGTACAGTCTTCTTTTCTTCGCTTTGTAAGAAAATTAAAGGGATAAAGAACTGATTCCAAATTTGGACAGCTGTAACAATACACACAGAGAATACAACCGGTTTTGCGAGTGGGAACATAATTTCAAAGAATATTCGCCACTCACCTGCCCCATCAATGACGGCAGCTTCATATAATTCATCCGGTAATTTCGCAAAAAATTCTGTTAACATGAACACTGGCATCGAGATGGCTGTTCCAAGAATTAAGATAACTGACATAAACGTATCTACAAGATTTAAGTGCTGCATGAATAGAAAAATGGGCACAATTCCTAATTGAACAGGGAACATCATTCCTAATAAGAAGAATACTCGTAATCCTTTGTTAAATCTAAATTTATATCTACCTAAACCATATGCAACCATAGAAGATAGGAAGATTAATAGAATAACACTTAAAATTAAAATAATGACACTGTTTAAGAAGTAGCGTTCAAAATGGTCATTTACGAATAGTTCAATATAATTCGCTAGCGAGAGTTCCTGAGGTTTCCCCATTGTATTTGAAAGAATATCAGAACGACTACGCAATGAGTTATAGATCAAATACCCGATAATGCCAACAATTACGATTGAATAGATCCACATAAAAACAGTAACGAGATTAGCGAAAATACCTTTCTTTTTATCAATCATTTAGTTCTCCTCCTTCCGAACCATTAAGTACATTTGAATGAAGGCAACAATAAAGATTACAAAGAAAAGTACACATGCTACTGTTGTACCCATACCAATTGAATTTTCACTAAGATTCCCACCTAGTGGATTATTATCACCAAATGCAATTCGGTAGAATAATAAACTCATCACATCCACACTACCATCGATACCTCCTGAAACACCTCCGAGGATGTAACTGAAATCAAATATCGTCATCGCAGAGATATATGTAATTAAAATTAGATTCAAAACAGTTACTTTCATTTGAGGTAGAATAATTGAGACTAATCGTCTCCAATATCCCGCACCATCAAGATAAGCTGCTTCAAGACTATCAGTTGGTATCATTTTCATTGCACCGATAAAGAACATCATCCCTACCCCAAAGCCTGCCCATGAGATCATTAACCAAACGATATAAATACCTAGACTAGGCATCCCTAACCAAGGCTGTGCTAAAAATTCTAACCCTAATTTTTTTAATGTAATATTTACGACTCCAATATTGTTATCTAACAACAATGTGAAAATAAACACGATAACTGGCGTTGAAATAAATTGTGGAGAAAAGATTGCAGCTTGTAATAAAGAATGCCCTTTTGTTTTCATATGAATCATATACGCAAAAATAATCTGTATTGGAATAATAATGATTACCGTTAGAACGAATATGATTAAACTATTCTTGAATGCATTTAATAATTGAGATACAAGCTCTGGATTACTAAACAAAGCAGTATAATTTTGCAGCCCAACAAATTCTTTTGGACCTATTCCATTCCATTTATATAAACTGTTTTGTGCAGCAGAAATGATCGGGTAAATTACAAATGCACAATATAAAAGAAAACCAGGCGCAAGAAACATTAAATAGTGATACTTTTTTTTATTGGTCTTCATGTTTCATTCACTCATTCCTGTAAATATTAACAATCATAAAAGTGGGGGCATAGTTGCATGCCCACATCTATTTATTGTTTCATCTAATGATTTTAAATGTCTGTTATTTAGCTTTTTTCGCTAACTCAGCTTTTAATAATTCAATTGCCTCTTTCGCATCCATTTTACCTGTCAATAACTTAGGTGCAATGTTTGTTAATAATAGATCTTGAGGTTTTGAAGTCTCATCAGCTACTTGTGCTAATGCATTGTAGATATTTAATCCTACAATATCAAAGTTTGCCATTTCTTTTACTGACTTATTTTTTGGAGTAATATCATCATTCGTTGGTACAAGGCCTGTTTCATCAGCCATTATTTGTTGTGCTTCTTTACTGTTTAAGAACTCAAGATATTTTACAGCTTCTTTTGGATGTTTTGTTTTGCTTGAGATAGCATACGTATTTCCGTTATAAGGACCTGTTTGTGCATATTTTTTTCCATCTAGACCAGGTAATGCAAAGCTACCGATTTTAAGTGGTGTATCTTGATATGTTAGAACGTTCCAAGTACCATCTGGAATCATTGCTGCTTTTCCATTTGTAAATGCAAGTTTTGCACCATTACCATCTATTGCTGATACATCTTTACCATAATAACCTTTTGCTGAGAATAGTTGATATGCTTCAAAGGCTTTTTCAAGACCGGCGAAATCGACATTTTTCTCACCATTTACAATTGCAGTTAGTGTATCATTTCCTAATGATGCAGCCATTGCTTGCATAATCCAATAACGATCAAAGTCGCCATTTCCACCTACTGCAATAGGTGTAACTTTCTTGTCTTCTAATACTTTAGAAATTTTTGCAAATTCATCCCAAGTTGTTGGAACTTTTAAATTGTATTTTGCAAAAATATCTTTATTGTAGTACATCGTTACATACGCTATGAAAGATGGTAGTGAAGAATAAAGTTTGCCATCTACGGTACCATATTTAATTGCATCTTCAGAAAAACGGCTTAAGTCTAACTTATAGTCATCTAACGGTAGTAAATAACCATTTCGTGCCATCTCGGCCATTTTTGATGATTTATTACCTTGAACCCAAAATAAGTCTGGTAACGTATCAGACTGTAATGCTACGTTAATAGATTCAAGAGTACCTGAATATTGGTAATCGAGCTCTATATCTGGATATTTATCCATGAACGCTTCATTGATTTTTTCAAAAGATGATTCTAATGTCGCTTGGTTATCAGCGTCACCCCAAACAGTAAGTTTCACTTTATGACTATTATCTGAAGATGTTTTATCACTAGAACAACCTACTAAAGCACTTGAAAACAAGAACGCCCCTGCTAAAATACCAGCAAATTTAATTTTCATTGGCAATACCCTCCTAATATGATCCTAATATTCATTCTATTAATCAAACAAACTACCCCTACTTTTTTACAAATGTATGCGTTTACATAAATAGGGAATTATTTACAACAAAATTTTTGAAAGCCCGATAAAGGTGCTATTAGAGGTTTCATTTGATAATTTAATAGAAACATTGTTATTTTTCAGTGCAAATAAAACTTCATCTTTATATAAATCGTAACTTTTCGAAATTTGACCGCCAATGACTAATGCATCAGGGTTAAATAAGGTGACTATATTCAACAGCATTTCTCCTAGAAACTCTCCAAATATCTGAAACACCTTTTTCATTTCTGGTTGACCAGCTCGTGCTGCCTTAGCTAAATCCTCCAAATCAAAAGTTGGATCAATATTTAATTGTCGCGAAATCCGAAGAATTCCACGATTTGAGATATAGTCATCCACAATGGAATCATGAAATGGTAAGTTATAGACCCAACCATTTTGGGGAACATCATCCCGGTTTGAAACGAGCTCTCCCTTTTCTAAAAAAGCAGAACCTGTCCCATTTCCAATTGTGAGATACATAATCTTCTGATACTCTTTTTCTTTTTGTAAATACCATTCACCAAGGGCGAACATATTCACATTATTTTTAAATATGATCCGAAACTGAGGAGTAACAAGCTTTTTAACAAACCTTTTTTTGTTAAGGCGTTCCATTAATTCAGTTCGTAAATCTACCCCATATAAAGAATTAAATTTATTTACACCTTTGATCAAACAAATCCCATTTTCATAATCAAATGGTCCAGGAAACGCAAAACCAATTCCATCTATTACAAAATATTTATCCATAATAGTTAGAATTTGACGAGAAATGACTTCAATAAAATTCCCTAACAATTGTTCGCGATTTGCAGCACTATTTGAAGGATAATAAGACACTTTATCGGTAATAAGCTCTCCTTGATGATTAAGCACACCTCCTCGAATAAAAAATCCCCCGACATCAAATGTCAGATAATAACGATTTTTCAATTAAATCCACATCCTTCTATTAAAAACTATAAACTTCTTGGATAGGTACGTCTTTACAATTTAATGTCGCTTTTTTATAAAATAAAGACATACTTTTCGAAATAATCAGCAAAACTTGAATAATAACCTACGTTACTTTATCATAAAAAACGTATACATCAATCAAGATCTGAGGGATTACTTATGAAATTAACACAAAAGCAATTAGATAGAGGTAATTCCTTATTGAATCAACATGCAGTACATCTAATAGGTGAAGAAATTTCATTATATATTCATTATTGGGGTGGAGAAATGTCGCTTAACTCCAATAAGCTTCATAAGCACTCCTTTTTCGAAATTTGCTACATTGTCGATGGAGAAGGAATTTATACAGAACACGGGGAGGAATATCCTTTACACAAGGGGACTCTATTCCTTACTCGTCCTAATATAAAACATCAAATTATTAGTAAAGAAAATTTATATATACTGTTTGCTGCATTTGAACCGATTTATCCAAATGCATCTGAAAAAGGGACAATCATTTACAGATATTTATCTACGGTCAAGCCTTTTGTTCTGGACCTTAAGGAAGACCTAAAAATAGAAATGATGTGGATGGCCTTACTTTTACAAGCACAGCAAAGTCATACCTTAATGAAGGATACAATTGTGAATTTAAGTTCCTCTCTTCTTTTCTCCATTGCGCAATTATATATAAAAGAAGAAAATAACTCTGATTCTACTCAGAACAAAGGACAATCGACTACAGTCATTCACAGAGCGAAGCTTTATATTCGCGATAATTTATCTCAACCTTTGAGACTCAAGGATGTCGCAGAATACTTGTACATTTCAAGTAGGCACCTTTCACGCTTATTTACAGAGGAACTTGATGTCACATTCACCCAATATGTCCGAAATGAACGAATCAATTGTGCCACAAACCTCCTCACAGCAACCAAATTACCAATTAAAGAAATCGCAACACAAACAGGTTTCGAAACCGTCCATTATTTCACTACAGTATTTAAAGAAATGATCGGTGTTACGCCAGGAGAATTCAGCAAACGCCTCAACTCTAACGAGTAAATGTTTGCTTTTTTTGGCCGATGTCCTCTTTTTGAAAAAGCATGACTCATTTATGTAAATACATTCCCAATATGAAGGATTATACTTAGGGCAATCATTTATTAGAGGAGTGTATTAGTTATGTTCAATAAATATCCTGTCAACTCAGTAAAGCCAAAACCGAATGGCCATATACTCACCAAAGGCTATGAATCAATTCTTAATCATGTCTTAACAGTATTAGAACAATCAACTACACGAGTGCCCATAATCGCCATTGATGGTACAAACGGTGTTGATTTCCATCATATTATCCAAAAATTAATTGCTGTATTAGAAAAACTTGATTATTCAATAGATGTTCAAAGTACAAAAAGCTATCTAAAACCTGGTTCACAGCTTCGTGAACAATTTGCTGAAAATATTACTGAAAACCGTGCTTTTGGATATGTAACAGAAGCCAACATTTCTGAATTATTTATCTCTGACGCACAAGATACATTTGCTACTTACATCAGAAACAAAAAATTTACAAACTTAAAAAAGGTTTGTCTCGTATTCGGTCCTGGAGCATACTGGTTAACAAGTGAACTGGCCGATCAATTATATTTTCATGATGTATCACGTGAATATCAACAGTCTGAATATAAAAAAGAGTTACTTAATTACGGAATGGATTGGAACAAAGATGGCGTTGAAAAATACAAGATTGCCTTTTTCGTAGAATGGCCAATTCTTGAAAACTACCGTAAAAGTATCTTTGATAAAGTCGATATTTACGTTGACATGAATCAGCCTAAACAACCAATAAGCGTTACTGCTGTAGGATTAAAAGAAATCATTTCTGATGTCGTTCGACGTCCACTGCGTGTGAAGCCTTTCTTTGCACCGGGTGTTTGGGGTGGACAACGGTTAAAGGATTTAGCGGATCTACCTCAGGATTGGGTGAACTGTGCGTGGTCATTTGAGCCAATCGCACCAGAAAACTCCATCTTAATCGGATATGAAGATCAAGTGATTGAAGTACCTTTCCTTATTGTGATGGCTCTTGAGCATCATGCCATTATGGGTGAACGAAATGTAAGCCTTTTCGGAGACTACTTTCCTGTACGTTTTGATTATCTAGATACAATTGGTGGTTCAAATCTATCTTGCCAAGTCCATCCGAACCAGGAATATATCACAAAGCATTTTAATGAAAAAATGGCACAACAAGAATCA
The DNA here is from genome assembly GCA_013200995.1 of Arthrobacter citreus. Lineage (GTDB taxonomy): Bacteria > Bacillota > Bacilli > Bacillales > Bacillaceae_G > Gottfriedia. Next base: position 52,192 of record CP053689.1, read on the forward strand.
TATTACATTATGGAAAAAAAAGATGATTCTAAAGTATACCTTGGCTTAACGGATGGAACTACGGAGGATGACTTTGAAAACGCAGTAACTACAGCACAAGAATCTGGTATACCTTTTACATTTACGAATTATGTGAATGAGTTCAATTCAGAAAAAGGTGATTTATTCCTTATTCCTACTGGTACGGTTCACTGTTCAGGTGAAGACAATCTTGTATTAGAGATTTCATCAACCACATGGTGGTTTACGTTCAAAATCTATGACTACCTGCGTAAGGATTTAGATGGAAAGCCAAGACCACTTAACATTGATCATGGTTTTAAAAATATAGATTTCTTTAAAACAACAGAGTGGGTAAAAGAAAATCTAATTCCACAACCGAAACTTATGAACAATCAAGGTGACAACAAAGAATACCTTCTAGGCCAGCGAGATGACCTATTATTCTATGTAAGACGCGTTCATTTACAGGATGAGTGGAACGATCACACAAATAATGAGTTTGTCATGTATAACCTTGTTGAAGGTGAAAGAGTTCGTATTGTATCTACAGAAGATGAATCAGTATTTGTAGAACTTGGATATGCTGAATCTTATATTCTTCCATCAGTGTTTGGAGGATACAAAATTGTAAATGTTGGAAATAATCCATGTAAATTAATCAAAGCTGGCGTTTCTCCAAATTGGGATGTGAAATTGATTTGAAACCTAACTTAATTTTTGCATTGGATGTTGGTGGGACATTTATTAAAGCTGCGGTGTTAGAGGATACCTGCATTATCGAAGACACTGAGTCCCAATTTGATTCTCGCTCAAATGAAGATGCTGATTCGATCCTCAATCATTTTGTTAGTATCATCAAGTCCCTATCTGAAAGCTACAAAACTTACAAACAAGAAACCTCAAAATCCTTCGCTCACAAAACTATTGGGATCGGCCTTGCCTTTCCCGGTCCGTTTGATTATGAGAATGGAGTTAGCTATATAAAAGGGCTGAATAAATTCGAAGCGTTATACGGAATTGCGTTTCGTGATGAATTATCCAAAAGACTACTACATTCAGAAATTTTTAAGGCTACAAACAGAGTTAAGTTGTTGTTTGAAAATGACGGTCGCCTTTTTGGACTAGGTGGAAGCACTCTTTTCCCACATCAACGAGTCATTAGCTTGACGATTGGGACAGGGCTTGGTTCCGCGTTTATTGAAAATAGAAAAATTATTAAGCATGATAAAAGAGTTCCAAAAGATGGGTATCTTTATAATCAAATCTTTAACGGAAAAATCGTTGATGATCATTTTTCTCGTCGAGGAATTTTACAACTAGCAGCCAATCAAAACATATTGGGTGAAAATATTGATGTAAAGGAATTAGCGGAACATGCGAAGGAAGGAAATGAATCAGCAATTGCTCTCTTTCAAGAATTCGGAGCTAACCTTGGTGAAATGCTTATACCCTTTATTGAGCAATTTCAACCCCACCAGATCATTATTGGTGGTCAAATCGCGAAAAGCTTTGACCTTTTCGGTAAAAATCTTGAACAACAAGTAGGTTTTACAGGTATAAAGGTCACTCATCTCAACAATGCGCTTCGCTACACTTATGTTGGGATTTCGGAAATTTTTAAGTAGAAAGACTTGATTAAATAGGAAAAATCTTAATAATTTTTAACATTAAAAAAAGACAATGAAAAAAAGTAGTTCATGCTTTCATTGTCTTTATCTGTGAAAGAGAGGTCATAACCATGGCACAACTCGAAAGCTACCAATTAATGCAGATTTCAAGCTTTGCATCACTACTTAAAAAACGTATAAACAATGAGCCTATTACCGTCGTATGCCAGGGGGATTCAATGACATATGGTCAGGATACCTATAGTCATGATAAACGACCTGCAAAAAGTGATCCTACTTGCGAAAAAGACTTAGCGTATTCTTACCATGAGCAAGCTGGAAAGACTTACCCAGAAAGCTTACAAGAATTTTGTGATGATATATTTGGTGAAGGGTTCGTTACAGTCATCAATCGTGGGTTTAGTGGTGATTGGGCAGAGATTTCGAGGAAGCGCTGGAAACGAAATCCTCACGCAGATGTACATTTTGTCATGCTTGGAACGAATGATTCAACAACGAATTCCTATGTCGCAAAAGAAGCACAGCAAAACATTGAAAAATACATAAATGACATGTCAAAACTAATCGAACAAATCCTTGATTTTGGGTCTGCGGTGGTGCTATTAACTCCGCCTAAACAATCAAATGAGACCGATTTGATGCGTACCGCATATCGAAGAATACTACAGCTAATCGGAAAGCAATACCATGTCCCTTTGATTGACACCACACAATTTTTCAAACCATATCCACATCAAGAAGTACAGTCCGACGTTGTGCATTACAACACAAAAGGTTATCGTGTACTGGCGGCTAAAATTGCAGGAATCCTTGCAAGTATGAGCAGCCTTTATGTTCCGTTTTATGTACGTGATAAGTCTGCAATTATTCCTTCATTTGATGAGTATGGTATTACTCTCCGAAATCAGGTGACGTTAGAAGAGCAGAAGGACGCACTTTTTGGGGTAGGTTCAAGTGCTTTAAAGGGATTAGCTTTTCACCTTAATGCCAAAAGTAAGTTGACATTCTCATTTATAGTACAAGAAGATGATATTGTAATTTATCCGCTCTTTAAGATGATAAATGATGAAAGTGCCCTTGTATTTGAACTTGATTTTGGGATTGTACCAGGAGAATCCGTTCCTGGGCGGTTAAAATATCACGGCGTTAGGGAGCAAACGCAAATTAGGAACGCAAATAGCTTTTATCTACCGAGAAAAGGTTATTACACCCTTTTAATCGAAAATCCAAGTACAACAGCAGGAGTTTACATTTATGGATTTTTGGCGGAGAAAAAAAATATGCAATTAAATTTTTTCAACAAGAACAAAAGACGATAACTTTTATGTTACATGACACGATTGTTTCAATTATATAACTGAATTTATTTTAAAAAAATTGGAGGAGATTGACCATGAGAACAATGAAACTCGGAAGCAGTGTATTAGAGGTACCGGTTGTTGCCGTTGGCTGTATGCGAATTAACTCGCTGGAAAAAGCGGATGCTGAGCGCTTTGTGCAAACAGCTTTAGAAGAAGGTGCAAACTTTTTCGACCATGCCGATATTTATGGCCGAGGAACATGCGAGGAAATCTTCGCTGATGCCATTCATATGAATGCCGATATTCGCGAAAAAATTATTTTGCAATCAAAATGCGGCATTCGCCAAGGAATGTTCGATTTTTCCAAAGAATATATTTTGGAGTCAGTAGATGGCATTTTAAAGCGCCTAAATACTGACTATCTTGACATCCTTCTTTTGCACCGTCCAGATACTCTTGTGGAACCAGAAGAAGTAGCGGAGGCCTTTGATATTCTTGAGAATTCAGGTAAAGTCCAGCATTTTGGCGTTTCGAACCAAAACCCGATGCAGATTCAATTGCTTCAAAAATTCGTTAAACAGCCGATTGTGGCAAACCAACTGCAATTAAGTATCACCAATGCAACGATGATCTCAAACGGTTTCAATGTAAACATGGAAAATGATTCAGCCATTAACCGGGATGGAAGTGTGCTTGATTTTTGCAGACTAAATGATATTACCATTCAGCCTTGGTCTCCTTTCCAATATGGATTCTTTGAAGGCGTTTTCCTCGGAAACGATAAGTTCCCAGAATTAAATCAGAAAATTGATGAAATCGCCGATAAATATCAAGTGAGCAATACGACGATCGCGATCGCCTGGCTTTTACGCCATCCCGCAAGGATGCAGCCAGTCATCGGTACAATGAATCTGGACAGGTTCAAGGACTGCTGCAAGGCAAGCGAAATTCACCTGACACGTGAAGAATGGTATAGTATTTACCGTGCTGGAGGCAATATCCTTCCTTAAGTACTCAGGACATATACATCCTTGATACAACTTTTACTGATAAAGAACGAAACCCAGAAAGAAATGGCCGAATCACATTCTGTGGTCCGGCCTTTCATATGTCCTTCAACCAGGACATGAAGGATAATACACTTATTGAAAAACTAAAAAGTGTCCTTTATCCTATCTTATTTCGTTAATACCTTCATAATATATCAATCTCATTGATGCAATAGTTTTCCGCTGCTTGTATTTCTTGCAGCATCAGTCCTGAGATAATAAAAAAATAGCCAAACATTAGTTTATAAGGGCCTCCTTCGCAAAATCCACCCAAGTCCTGCCCTTTGATAAAGATTGGGATTAGCAGTCGAACCGGTCGTTACGTACATATTATTCTATCAATTGTTTAGCCTTCTCGGGAACCTCATCCGATACTCTGGCTTGATGAATAAGCAGGAAAAATTTTATGGAACAGTTGAAGTTCTAACGAATGACGAGTTAAAATAGTGAATTTAAATGAATACACATACTCGTTCATTGATGAAACTTGGATAAATAGACACTGAAAACGCACTAGCAAACGCTAATGCGTTTCTTCCTATATTAATAGAAGAAATCTTACACTGTACTAACGTCTTCTTGTAACCCTTCGTCATAAATAATCTCTAAACCATCTGGGACTGTATCAAATCGCAATTCATTATTTCGATCATAAATCTCAATATCTTCTATTTGATTTTGATCGGAAGTGAGTTGTTTTTCGACCTTTCTCCATGCTCTAAGTAATAATTCTCTACCTGCCGCACTATTACTAGTCGCCTGAGTAATATACTCATAGATCCCCTTATCTTCTTTGTTCGTCTTCCACTAGTAAGTCATTAGTGATGTAGGTTGAAAATCCTAATCCTGAACTTTCATAAAGAGTGAAGTGAAACGATTTTTTAATGCCTTCTAGCTCAATTGTATCGGTTTTCTCTTTTGGACAATTTTTTGCGGATTGCAATTTTTCCTTTCCGGTTGAATCGTCCGAAGAACCCGACTCATCCTTATTAGTAGGTCGATCTTTCATTTGATTATCATCATTTGGAGGCACTGGTTACATACGATCCGCCCCTTGATCGATTGACTGGCCGACTTAGTTTCCTGCCGGAGAGGTTCGGGTGCCCTACCGGTGAGGAAAGTTAGTCAGCTTGCGCTGTTTTACGATTCGGAAGGCAAATGGGAAAAATCACAAAACAAAAAGCAGCCGTAATGGTTGCTCTCCTTTTACTTTTTATTCTATTTATCTGTTAATTTGAAGGTTTTCAGGCTCGTTCAGTATGGCGGCCTTGCCGTAAATGGAACAGGAACCAACAGCATGTAGACGTAAAGCGTACAGACCGTGGTTATCGGTCCATTTAATACCGAAGCGACACATACGGAATTGACAGTAAGGTGATCTATTCCTTACTGTCAGTCCGTCTTGCTGCCACCAAAATAAGATTTTGATAAATATAAATTAGAATGTTGATATACTAGATATTTAATTTACAAAGTATTCTTCGTTGTTTATATTTTCTTCTAGGCACTTTCAAAATTAGCAAAAATAAAGTGATACAATTTCTATACCTATACAAATAGTAACAAAGTTCAACCGAAACAACTTGTAGAATGGATCAAAGTAAAATTCTTTCACAGTAACATTGGTACCCGAATCATTCGTAATATTCAAAAATTTCCGCCAAGCGAGTTTGCTCTGAAGCTTTCTGCAAACAAACCGCCTATTTGAATGTATAAAAAAGGCTCTAATGAAAACTGGAGCCTTTTTGTTTCAAACCTTTATTCTCTTTAAGTTTTCCTTGTAATAGGAGAATTAGTAATAAACTTAGCGGAATAATAATTTGAAGTGGAATGTGTAGTAAATAAGGGGCTATATTTTCAACTTCATTATGTAGTTCAAAAAAATTTGAAGCTAACCATGATGTACTAATAACAATAATAATTGCAATTGGATAGACTAACTGTTCACTTTTTTTTACATTAAATAAATCAGCAGATCCAGATACTGCGCAATAAAAATAGATCACAATTTTTACATAATAACCACATACTGTAATCACCACAATAAAAGTATCCATTCTTTGGATAAACTCAGCAACATTGATATAACTAACAGATGTTAGAAGTGGAAAGATTGTTCTATTTGCTGCTGAAACACCTAAGATTGCTATATTTAATATCGCAAATAAAGTTAATGTAACCCCTGAAATTACAAATGCTGGTATACCTACCTTTATTGCTGTCTCTTGTTTATTTAAAAATGGCATAATCATAGTAAATGCAAATATTTCACCAAATGGATTTGTGACTGTGATAGGAAAAGCTCCTTTTAGGACAGGTTTCCATCCATTTTCTAAAACTGGTCTTAAATTATTTATATCTATTAAATTAGAGATGATTTCGAGTCCTATAAAAAGAATAACAATAATTACTGTTATCATAAAAATAAATTCGTTTGCACGGGCGAATGATTCAAATCCTTTATAAAGTGCATAAATAGCTAAGAATATCATTATGATTACTAATGAAATTAGAGATGAAGAAGAATAAAGAGTAATTCTTAGCAAAGCTGCACTTTCACGTAAATGAAGTGCTGACATATAAATAAAATACAAAATATAAACTAATGCTATTAGTTTCCCTACATATTTACCTAATATCACTTGAATATATTGTGTAAATTGTAAATCAGGAAATATTGAATATAACTTAATATACAAAGCAAATAATAAACAAGCTACAAAAACTGCTATTAACAAACTAATCCACGCATCTTGGTTGGCCCTAGTGTAAATTATACCTGGTGGTGCAATACCGATAATAAACAAAAAAATAGTACAAAAAAATTGAAAGCCACTTATATTTAATTTACGATTCATCTTAATTCCTTCTTTTTTTTAACTTCAATTTGATTCTCCTGATATTTTATCCCTCCCATATCTTTCCTAAAAAAATCCCAATATATGTATTGACATATCAAATAAACTTCAAAACACAGCTGAGCCTGGAGTTAACCATTTAGAGTAACAGTAATTGCCTTGATTATATATCAGTTACTTCTCAAGGAATTCTTGTAACTTTATACATTCTATTTCCATCACATCTGTAACGTTCTTTTAAACGAAAATAAACGCGAAACCCATGATTAATGGTGATTAGCGTTTATTTTTTGATACTCATTTTTCTTGTTTAGCTCTTTATTTTAAGTAAATCGTTTCTTTAAAAATGTATTAATAATATCATTCTTAAATAATTCATAATTGAATTGAAATGCAACATTATGCATTTTGAAATTTGCATCTGGTTTTGCTCGTAAGTCAACAAGACTTTGACCAAACCCATCTCCCTGATCAGGGATCACTTTTATAGGTACCTTCGAAAGCTGAACGGCATTAGGATGTAATAAGTACCACACTGTTAAAAAATCATGAATTGGACTTCCTTCGATTCCTGGGATCGAATGAGAATAGAAGTTATAATAGTAGTCTAACATTGGCTTAATAATCAATCCTGCGGGATCACGAGTAATTTGATGAAATTCATAAATTTGATTAACCATGTCAGGTGTGACAATTGCATTCTGAGTAACATTCAAAGGAATAATTGTTAAATTCTTTGCATATTGCACAACTAAATTTGCTGCATACGGATCTGAATAGAAATTCGCTTCTGCTACAGCAGTCACATTTCCTGGATAAAAAAATGATCCTCCCATGCAAATATATTCTTTTACATTTTCCATCTCTTCTATTTTTAAAACAAATGCTATCGCTAACGAAGAGAGCCTCCCTAGATTGATTACTGTCACATTAGTAAAGTCTATATTTTTCATATGATGGATATGGCTTAATGGGTAAACAGGATAATTAATTTTAGGAGGAATAATTGGACCTAATCCCGCCTCACCATGCACTTCTGGAAAAGTCTTAATACCTATTCCAGTTAGTGGAATCGATGCTCCTAGAAATACAGGAATCTCTTGTCTTCCAGTAATGTATTTTAAATAATTTATGTTCCACATAGCTTTTTCTCTTGTCACATTTCCATAATCGGCGACAATTCCTACCAATTTAATATCATTACGAAATAATATATATAAAATCGTAAAAGCGTCATCAATACCTAAATCTGTAAAAAGGAGAACTTGTTTCATTATATACTTCCTCCTTACATAAAATTGACAAATTCATTTATTTCTTTCTTTTCTTTTTTTTATTTTATGAGAAATGCAAATTCATCAGTACAAAATAACTATAAACCTGTAGAATGAAAGCTTAATCAAAATATAAAATAATTTATTATCAATCAAATCACTTTAACACTCACATCAAGATTAATGGGATAACGCCAACTGGTGTAATGAAATCCAGATTTAATAACCTTCAGCAAGAGCCTGTAGTGATTTATTAAAGAATAGTAGTCTAAAATTATACAAGCGTATATAACGTTAAAGCAGGAAATCATTATTGATTTCCTGCTTTTTCATTAAACCTTTTCATTTATGCCTATTCTTAGATACGTTATTAATTACAAAGCACCCTTTTGGCTTATTCATAAGAAGTCTTCGTATATCTGACTTTTCTTTCACATTAAAAACAATCTATAATCTGGTAATTTTTATGAGCTATAACTGTTCTGTTCCCTTCAAACTGCTTTTCCGTTTGATTATCGATTATATTTACAATAACAGAATTTTCATTGACCTTTTCAACGATCCCTTTGATCCCCTTCTTAAAAAAGACATGTTCCCCCAATTCAGCTATCTTTCTTGCTTTGAATTTCATCTTGATCTCCCCAATCTTATTTATGATTTTTCTTAGATTTAATACCATAGTTATCGTTTGATTTTCCTCACACGGATGGAAACGCTTACAACTTTATACAGACAAACATTTTGATTCACACCAACTTCACTAGATCCTTATAGAGTAAATACGACTCATTCTTTTTTTGAGTCCTTTCTTAAACTATAAAATAACCTAAACTCTTTTCCTCCTTCGTTTGATGTAATGAAGAGAAATTTAAATAGTAATAAAATTAATTGCTATTCTTTCAAACTAGGTTTTTTATTGTATTACCATATTATGGATAAAAATATAAAATTTAATTTGAATTTAAATTTTAGGAACGTGATATCTTCTTTTTAGTTGCTTTAGTTACATACTAAATCATTTTCCGTTTTCGGTAACTTTCCTCACAATAATACTCATTTAATCAACATTGATTATAAAAGAAGACATTTCAATTAGAATTCAGCAACTCGTTTTTTAATTGAAATAATAGTCCTCTGATTTTGAAGAATAGATTTAGTTAATTGTTTGAATTAAATAGGTATCTTCTTGGAAGAACTGAGTTGGGAGTTTATGTTCAATGTCAGGATAAATAGAAAAAGAACATTATCTTAACGAACGACAATAAAAAACCCTATATCCATAATTAGTCTGAACCCCATTTTTGGGACTTCAGAAAAAACACCTATGCCGCAACCTGCTCCCGATATTTTATCGGGGGCAGGTTATTTAGTTTTATTTGAATTCGTTCATTGTTATAATAATAAATATATTCTTTCACAATCTCAATGATTTTGGAGTTGGTCGCTGCGTAATCTTGAGAATAGAAGGCTTCTGTCTTCAAATGTGAGAAGAATGATTCGATTTGAACATTATCGTAGCACACTCCTTTTTGGGACATGCTTTGGATAATGTTCTTTTCTTTTACGTATGCCTGAAATTTGGGCGATGTATAGAGACCTCCTTGATCAGAATGTAGAATAACCTTGTTAATTTTCCTTTTCTCCAAAGCTTGATCTACTGTATCGTAGGCTAACTTTAGATTGGGAGAATCACTTATTACGGCGCTTATTACCTCGTTATTAAATCCATCAATAATAGCTGATAAATATAAATGCTTTTCTCCAAATGTTAGTGTCGATACATCTGTATACCACTTTTGGTTTGGAGCTTTAGCTTTAAACTTTCTTTTAATTAAATCTTACATTTTCACACTTTCAGAAGGTTTATAGTGCACAAACTTTCTTCTTCTGATTTTCGCAAATAACCCAATTTCTCGCATTAATCTTCTAACTTTCTTCCGATTAATTCGCAAACCGTGAACTGTCTTTAATTCACCTGTAACTCGTCGGTAACCATACCTTTTCTTATGTTTCTTATATATTTTTTTAATCAATTTAATTAATTTCTGATCATCATTTGAAAGCTTTTGTTTTTTCCAACGGTAATAACTACTTTTTGGGATCTCAAGAAACTTTAACATTTCTCGAATAGGATATTTTGTCTTTAGTTCCTCTAATACCTTTACAATACCTGTCTTCGTTAATTTTTTGAGATCCCTTTTAACTTTCCCAGTAATTCATTTTGCATCTCAAGTTGCCTAATCCTTAATTTAAGTGCTTCAACTTCCGAAAGTTCTTCTATCCCTTTATTAAAAGTATATTGTTTACCCACTGGCTGATTAAATCGATGTGTCTCTCCAGCACGATACCACTTCATCCATGTCTTAATTTGTGAAACATTTTTTATTCCTAACGTTTCCATAATTTCTTTATTCGGGCAGCCATCCTCTTTCATTTTTACAGCTTTCCATTTTACAACTGGATCATAATGAACTCTTGTCCCCATAAAAAATACACCTCTTATGAAATATAGTTTAACTATACGACATAAAAGGTGTTTTTTCTTGTGTCCCACTTAGAGGGTTCACTCTATAATCGGATATAGGGTTTTTGAGGTTGGGGTTCCTATTCTTAGGAAACTTAGGAATGCTAAATAGGATGCAACTACAGGATTGCGACCTAATAATAGTATTAGCAAATATTTTATTTCTATTCAAAAAGCTTAATCATGTAGGTATATTAACTGTTTCATTAGAAGTGTATATTGATAATAAAATATTTTTTTAGTTATTGAAAGAGTCTCAGCTCTAGTGGTAGACGTATTAAACATTAGTTGTATATTTTATTGATTTTTTTCGAGTTATCTTAAAATCAGTTTTATATTTATACTACTTAAATTTGCTACCCCTTCTGCGTTCAAACTGTTTTACAAGAGATACCTCAAATTTAGGCAATTTCTTTATAGGCTGAAAACTATGTCATCGTATAGATTAAGATATAATGAATTTATACATATCATCATTTTTATCCTTATCGTCATAAAATACATCTAACTTTTTCTATCAATTTTATATTCTAAGAAATTATGTATCTCGTTACCCTAATTATAAATATATATGATATTATATATGTCTAAATATAATTCAAAAATGAAATAGATATATAACATATTTTCAAATTCATCACTATTTATATCATATTATTATATTTCGTCACCATTCACAAGCAGTTGACAAAGTTTCCTCGATATCAGCTAAAAAAAACTGGTTAGGCAATGTCTATCTAACTGCAGGTTCGGGTAGTGTCCTTTATGCTTTTTCATTAGAAGCTCTTCGATGGTATTGACTATTGATAGTTCAGTTACCTAATCTTGTACGAAGTTCGTGTTCCTTAGGTTGGAAACCTTAATCTACCCCTTACTACTGCCGTTATGGTTCAGAACTTGCACCTTATAGATTGTGTTCATGCTGGGTACACATAGAAAAAGAGAAGTCGATAAACAACTTCTCTTCATGCCTTGAGTATTGTAATCCTAATTGAGTTAATACGTTATCTAATGTAACTCCTTTATAAGCAGTTTTTGCTTTTGGCGCATTTGATACAGTCGGATTTTTTAGTCCAAAGTTTTCAATAATATAATCCATATCTTTTTTATCTACTACTTTATCAAAGTTAAAATCTGCAGTTGCTTTGTTTGTACCCCAATATGTTTGTACTGCTAATGCATCTAGAATATCGATCACATTATCTTTGTTTACATCTCCTGCTGCTGCAGTTGGTAAATTAAAGGCTAATCTTTTTCCAACTACTTCACCACGTACATTATTTGATAATACAACTTGTTTGTTCATAGTGAAATGACCTGGTACATCAACAGTTAAGGTATAAGGAGTTACGTCAGCTTTTAGACCTTCAATGATATAGGGGTAAGTCCGAGATAAGTCCAAAAAGCGCCATACAGGTGTAAAAAAATGTAAAGAGGGCACAAAAGCCCTCGTTAAGCTGTTTTAAACTCTAACCCAAGCTTTCCATCTAAAGGTTGAGGTGGTTCTTCTAAATCAATAACGTAGTCGCCAAATCTTTTAATATGTTCCGTAAGATAAGGACTAAGTACACTTAGATCTTCCGGGTCTACGTAATACCCTTCTCGCTTTAACTGGCGTATCACCACAGTCAAATCCACGACATTTTGAAAAATAACTGCATTTGCTACTAGGTCTCCGTACTTAATGGACTTTTCCTGTTGTTCAGGATCGTTGTCGGAAATAATACCATGCCCACCAAAGAATAACCATTTGGAAAATCCGTTATAGGCCTCTACTTTGTTAGTGGTAGCAGTGATTGTCCTGCGCAAATCGATATCAGAAATGTATTGGAGTAAGAAAACCGTGCGTACGACACGTCCCAACTCTCTGAATGCCTGATAGAGCTTGTTTTTTTGACTGTAATTCCCAAGCTTTCTCAACAACATAGCAGAAGAGATTTTCCCATGCTTAATAGACAAGACCACCCGTAATAGGTCTTTCCAATGTAATTCGATTAAATCCCAGTCGATCGTATCGCTAAAAAGAGAATCGATGTGCTTATATTTCATTTCAGTGCAAGGCCGGAAAAAAGTGAGCTTTTTGAAATTCCGAATTCTAGGCATCAGTTTGATACCCAGCAGATGAGATAAACCAAATACTAGCGTAGATTGGCCTTGTGTGTCGGCGTGAATAGTGTCTGTTTGCACATCCGACTCGTTTTTCAGCAAACCATCAAGGATATAAACGGCTTCCCATACTCCGCAGGGGATGAAATGACTGAAAAGAGCAATGTAGTTGTCTGAAATGTGGTGGTACGCAATCCCACCATAGCCCCCATAGCGAATATGGTATTCGGCCAATAAGTTCTCTTCATAAATATCGTATTTGGTTCCATCGGCCGCAGCAGATTCACCTTTTCCCCAAAGCTTGGGTAAATCAAACTCATGATGATAATGGTTTATGATATCTTTCAAAGCTTGGTCAATTTTTCTTGACGTAATATGCCTTTGATTTGTATAAGATAGGACATTACCGGTCACATCCGTCCTCATATGCCGAGCTGCTTGAACCGGTCCTAAATTGCATCCATAAGCAAAAGTAGTTAAGATGTATCGTTCACGTGGATTTTTTAGCTTTGGATCGGACCCGGAAGATGGCCCGAAATGGCGTGTCCAATTAACCCAGTGTTCGACATTGCATAAGACATCAATCAAATTTCTTTCGGGGAGACGTTCTTTAATCATCTCCTCTAATTCTTTCAATGACTTTTTGTATTCACGTTTCTTCACTTTTTTTAAAATAGGCTCACCAGCTTCGTTGATGCTCACATGCTCATTATCAGGGAAGTACTGGTCAATTTGTTTCGAAACCTCGATCATCCATGATTTCAATCCTTTTACAAAGTCTACCTCATTTTCAGGGAAACCTAATTCGCGACAGTATTCCGGTATTAAAGGTTCACACTCTTCCCAAGGAAGCAATTGTTTTCGATAGTCAGCATATGACTCGGACTCCGGGACACAAATATCGCCAGATTTTAGTTCTGTTGCAATACAAGAGAAGACACAAGCCTCTAAGTGCCGACGGTGAACAAGCCAACCTCCAACTCTTTGTTTTACCCGAACCATCCTGCGCCATTGATCAGAGGCAAACGAGAGATCCACTTCATCGGGTAGCCAATCCGTGCGCTTGTTCCTGTTTTCTATAACAAATTCAAGCGCATGCATCAAGGATTGATCTTGAGAGGTAGATGTAAACTGCAACAGATCAGCAAGCCTGAAAAGAGTAGACCGACTCAATATAACCATGTTTCTTGATTGTTTCGATGATCCCAGAACGAGTTGCTTCCGTTCCAAGCCCTTCCACTTCTTTTAAAATCTCCATTTCTTCTTTATTTTCAACTGATTTACCGCATGTTTTCATCACTGAAATCAATTGACCTTCTGTATAAGGTTTAGGTGCAGTTGTAGTTCCTTCTTTTAATTTCACAACACTTACTACTCTTTCATTTTTTTGAAGTACTGGTAAGGCTTGTGAGCCTTCATTATTGGTTTGATTCTCATTTTTTTCATCATTTTTAAATAATTCTTTCCAACCTTTACTTATTTTTGAGCTACCAGTTGTCTCAAATTCAAGACCTTTGACATCTGTCACGACTTTTGTCTCCTCATAAATGTAATCCGAATGGAACATTGCAAGTGTTGTTCTTAATATTTCAAGGTAAATATTCTTTTCGTCTCCTGTTAAGCCCTGTAAAGTACTTTCAGAAGGAATAGTTTTAGTTGGAATAATGGCGTAATGCTCCTGGACTTTCGAACCGTCAACATAACGTTTGTTTGGTACTTTTGAATAATCAAATTGTTGGCCAACAATCTTTTGATAGTTTTCTACATTTGAGACCAGATAATTGTATTCATTCTCTGTGATGAATTGCGTATCTGTTCTAGGATAAGTGACTAATTTCTTCTCATATAAAGATTGCATTGTTTTTAGAACATTTGCAGGGCTTGTTTTCCACTTTTTATTCGCAGATGCTTGTAAAGTTGAAAGTGAATGTAATTTTGGTGACTTAGTACGCTTTTCATTTTTCGTGATAGACTTTACAAATCCTTCGTTTTGTCCTGAAATATGATGTTGATTTAATATTGCTTGTACTACTTCTTTTTTCTCACTTTTAATCTTTGCCTTTCCCCTATAATTACCGTTGGCAACGGTAAAATCTCCTTCAATCTCATAGAAAGGCTTTGGTTTGAAGTTATCAATTTCTAACTGTCGTTGATAGATTAGATATACTGTTGGACTTTGAACCCGGCCAATCGAAAAGCTATCTTTTAAACCTTTTTGTTGAAGCAATAACGTATATAACCGGCTGCCATTCATGCCAACCAATCAGCAATTTGTCTGGTTATTGCTTCGTTGTATAGTAGTAGATCCTTTTGATTATCATGTAAATTCGCAAACCCTTTTCTTACTTCATCAACTTCTAATGAATTGATCCATAACCGTTTGATTTGTTTGTTTTTAACACCTGTTAAGTTCAAAATTGAATTGAAAATGTTTGCTCCTTCGCGGTCTATGTCGCAAGAATTTATGATAGTATCTGCTTCTTTAAATAACTTTTTAACGGCGTTGAATTGTTCTGATTTTCCGTAAACTATTTTAAATTCATATTGTCCTGGAAGAATCGGTAAGGAGGATAAACTCCACTTTTTCCACTCCTGGTTATATTCTTCAGGTTGTTTTAGCTCAACTAAATGTCCAATTCCCCATGTAATAGTTGCTCCGTTTGTAAATGTGCTGCATGAATTTAATTCGATGGATGTTTTCGTTCTATTTTTTACTGAAAAGGCCTCGGCGTAGGCTTTTGCTTGTGATGGTTTTTCGGCTAAAATGACCACTCTGCTCATTTATATTACTCCTTTTTTTATTAACCCTTACGGTACGTGATATTTTCTTCTAATAAGATAAAGAAAGACTAATTATAAAATAAAATCAGTCTTTCTATTTTCATCTTTCTAATACTAATTCGGTATTATTTTTCATGTTTAATTGCTTCATATTGGCTATTTTCATTTGCTTTTTTAATTGGTCATTCCAATCTTTCTCACTTGGAAGATCCACTTCAAGTACAGATGGCTTTATTAATTTCTTAATGGTTTCTATAAAGTTCAAACCAGCTTCATCATTATCAACCGCAAGTACCCATTTCTCAATGACATGTCCTTCTTTTTTGGCATCAATATGCGATTGAATGATGGTTTTAGGCTTTAATCCATCCATACTCACTAATCGTACATTCGTTAAGTTGTTTTGTTTAATGGACCAATAGGACAAGAGGTCAATTGGGCTTTCAAACGCAATAACCTTTGTTGGTTTACCAATATCAATCGTAAATCCACTATGCTCTTTTCCATTCGGAAGTATTTGTTTGAAACTGCCTCTCTTATTATCCATTTTGATTGTCCCTTGACGGTTAGCCCCTACTACATCGCCTTTACCACCCTGTTTTTTCCACTTAAAGACGACATTTTTCCTTTGATCCTGGACGATAAATTCATTCGTTATTAACCAATCCACCAAGCGAGGATTGATTTTACGTTCATTTACTAAGTAGTTTTGTATTGCGTCTGTCTCTTTGACATCTAAAAAAGCAGGATACCGAAATGGTCCCTGCTTTTTGTTTAGTTCAATTTGACGTTGTTCTCTATTTTTTTCGTTATATTTTAGGTTATTAATTTCTTTCACTGCTTCTGGAAAGGTTAATCGATAATACATCATCGCAAAAGAGATAGCTCCTACGCCCTTCTCTTGCTTACTATTCCAATAATAGAGATTATCCTTAAAGACAAGCGAATCATGTTCCTGGTGGCGATAATAACTGGCTCCACTCTCTTTCTTTAGATGTACGCCTTTTGCTTCTAAATAATCAATTAAATGAATCTGTTTTGCGCTTAAAATCTCGTCTGATGAGACATATTTTGACGTTGCCACCAACTAATCCACTACCTTTCCATTTCATGTGCGAATGGTTTCGCAAATGATGTTTGTAGGCTATGATCCTTTAAAAGAGCTGATACCTTTTCTTCCATCTTTCCAACTGTAGTTTTTGTCATGACACCAGTAGACAGTAACGTTTCTTTTGACTGATAGTACGCGTTTTCGGCATTTAAACGGTCAAGAATCACCTCTTCCGTCAAAGGGCCTTTTTTTTCTTTTTGAAGCAAGATAAGATACATAGTGTAGTCTGTTTCTAAGGTATAGATTTTCTCTTGATCTTTTTTGTGCAATTCATTATAAAAATTAGAAGTTGTTCTTTCACGAATATCATTTACGTCTTCTTTCGTGTAAAATTCTTCTTTCATCGCAATATGAGTAAACTTATCAACAATCCATTCATTTTCTTCAGAACGAGTACTTCCATATGTACGAAGTCCTCTATTTATCTCAGTTGTTGCTTGTAAACTTTCAACTACATACTGTTCAATTTGTTTTTTTACATGTTCTTTTGTTAAGACTGGACCAACTTCTCTATTTGCTTGTATATCCCATTTAGACTGCATATACTCAAGATCTTTTTTGTGTGAAGGATGGTTCTTTAACTCATCAACAATCGATTTGAAAGATCCATCTCCGAAATCAATTCTTTCCATTGCTCTTACAATCATTTCACCAGTTTCATTAGGGTATAGGTAATGGACTCTCGTTTTTTCATACCCAAGATGATGTTTTGCTTCAAACTCAGCTTCTTGTAAGACCTTATCTAATTCTTTCAAAGGCATTAATTGCTTCGTAATGGCTGCTTCACTCCAAACAACATATCCCATTGGCTCTGTGATGTGTTTATCAGTGATGATAACTTTATCAGAACCGAGCATTCTTCCATCAAACTGATTAATTTGTTTAAGAATTTCCTTGTCATCTGTTAATTCGGACATACCTGGTTGATTAAAGAGATTGAGATAGTTTTGATCTGTAAACACTCGTTGGATCTGTTCATCCGTCATATCCTTAATAGGAACTAACTCTGCTTTGGACATGTTATTTTGAACATAATAAAAATGACCATAACGTTCTCGAATTTCTTCAAGAGATAGGTCATTTTCATTTTGTACTTTATGGACTACTTTTTCTCCACCATACAGTAAGTAGGTTTCACAAAGCTCTTTATATAGTTTTGGTTCTTGCATGTAAATTTGTTGTGCGATGGATGAAAACGTCTGGTTCTCTTCCATTTTTGACATCATAAACGTTTGAGGTGTATAGATATTTCCCTTAACGTCGATCACTTTATATTTTACTGATACATCAAAACATTCATTATTTTTCAGTCTAAGAGTACCATCTTCATTAATCGTTTTCTGTAGCTCCTGGTTAAACAGAAATAAGAAGTCATTCGCTTCTTTAAAGGTCATTTCTGTTCCTTGTTTTACTTCATTTATGTCTGAGTACTCAAAAACGACTTTCGGTTCTAGCGTTTCCTCTTTTTCCTGTCCTTGATTTCTTTCTTGTACTAACTTTGATTCAATTGTTTCAATAAACGAATGTGCAGTTTCCTTTACTTCATCTAACAAACGAATTTTATCTTCGAATTTTGATTCATCTTGTGTGTAGTAGTGAATGTATTTTAAGCTATATTCAGATGTATCTAGCCCTATGTATGAAGCTACTGTGAATGCAGTTAATTCTGCCTGGAATTCTCGTTCATGTTGATTATAGTCATTTCGCTTTTCCAAGGTATGAAGAACAGCATGAACTAGTTCATGTATCAAAGTCTTTACATTTTGTAGTTCACTGTTTCTAGGATTTAAGGCGACTTGTTTTAATTCGGGATAACAAACTCCCTTTGCTGCACCTAACTCTTCAGATGGTGCTACAATTTTGATTCCGTTAGTTTCAGCAATTTTTTCTAATGCTTGATAGACTAAATCATAGTCCTTTACTTTGCCCTCTAACCATCTATTTGGAAAAAGCTTTGGTAAATCCTCAGCCCTCGCATTTGTTTGCGCGATATCGAATACATGCGTAATAGTATAATTTAATTCTGTATAAACTTTGATTTTATTTTCTTGAATCAATCGTTTTTCTTCTTCTGTTGCTTTACTAATTGGGATCTTCGGTCCATTTTTCTCACGTATGAAATAGTCAAATT
This sequence comes from Arthrobacter citreus, assembly GCA_013200995.1. Taxonomy (GTDB): domain Bacteria; phylum Bacillota; class Bacilli; order Bacillales; family Bacillaceae_G; genus Gottfriedia. The sequence goes on from CP053689.1 coordinate 70,958, forward strand.
TCATTGGTTTGAAAATCTTAATGCCTTTTTCACCTTTATTGACTGTGAATCCCTTTTTCTTCCAAAATTGAAAATTCCCAACAGCTTCTGCCCCTGGGAATTGATTTTCGATTAACGCTGCATTTCGATTCGAAAAATTGTAGAATTTCGATTTAAATAGTAGGTATTCTTTTAATTGTTCAGATGAATGAAAATAGAAATCTATTTTTTGGTTCAATTGTTCTGTTAGATCATGTATCTCTTTTTTTCGTTCTTCAGAGGTTTTAGGTTGATACCCTTTTATCGCCATTTTTAACTATCCTTTCCATCTATTTTTAGATTACGCTACCCTCTTCATCAACTTCATAACGATCGTCGCCCTGTAATTCTTCTAAGTTCCATTCAGAAGGTATTGGTAAATCCTCTACTAATGTTTTTGAATTTTCATCAAATGGAATAATTAACTCATCTTCACTTAATAGTTTAAAATGTAACCATTTCACTTCATCTGGCATTAATGGAATCACAAAATCTTCCTTTCCATTTGATAAGATTACCTCAGTTTCCCCTACCATTTTGACAATTCCAAATGATATTGTCATGTTATTGCCCCTCCTTTTTTTGATATTTTTCTTCCCAATCAATTTTTCTTTGTCGTTTATTTTCTATTCTCTCTTGAACGATATTTTCAGCTGTTTTAATTGCGGCCATTTTTATATCTTCAGTTGTGATAATGTCAGGAATATCCTGATGATAGATTAATCCATTGAATAGTTCGATTAAGATTTGAGTATTTCGATCTGTATTGTTTGTCCCTAGTCTCACTCGCTTTAACTCTTCTCGTATATTTTGATTAATCGAATCCGTTAATATCGTCATGACAGATTTAGAAATATGATTAAGTGACCATTGTTCTCTTATTAGCCGTTGATGATCTTTAATCAAAAATGCAACTGCATCTCCGTTAAATCCAATATTTTGTTCTCTTTTTATTTCTTCAATATAATCCATTGTATCTTCATTGAGTGATACTCTAAATTGTTTTTTTTCCTCTTTCATTCAATTACACTACCTTTCAAATTCAATTTCTTGTTGTAGAAGTTGATATGCCATTTTATTCTTCCAATTTTTATATTCACTATTTAACATGCGATCAATGCCATACTTCAATTGATTTAAACCAGCATTTCTTTTCAAATTCTCTCTCTTTGAAGAACCTTTTTTAAGCGATTCTTCTAATTTTTTTTGATCCCTATCATACTCTTTTATCTCTTGTAAAAAAGCATTTCCTAATCGTTTATATAGTTCATTTACCTTATTCTCCCTATAATTCTCATATCGTTTTGCATTTCCTTCTCCGTAAGTTTTTTTATAGACTTCAACTTCTTTATCTAATTTTTTGAGAAGACCTTGAAAGTCTTTCTTGTGATATTTTCGGATATATTCTTTTGATAATTTGTCTAACATTGGTTTCACTTCTGATATCGATTGATAGCCATATGACCACTGTCTACGATCATTGGGAAGTCTTTTATAGATTGCGAGAAAATCTTTTTTAAAGGAACGATTCTTAAATGAAAAAGTATTGTCTATCTTTTTTGAATCGACAATACTTTTTCGAATGATGTCATTAATTTTCGTTTGTTGACGAGAACGATCCATTATATTGTTAATGACTTTTGATTTCATCGCGTCTAATGATTTTAATTTCCGTTTCCCTCTTTCTTTCGTAGGTTCAGGTTGAACTGTTGCTATATGAACATGAAGATTTTGCGTGTTGTAATGAATGGCTGCTGACCAATATGATTTATCTTCCATGTTCTCCTTTTTTAACATCTCATTCATCGCTAGCCGAACAACATCTTTCATTTTTTCTTCATCAACAACATGCGTCTTTGAATCATACAATCCATGTTCTTCTAACCATTTGTTGTCAAAACTAATAACATCTTGCCACATGATACTTCCTTTATCATGAGCATTTTGAAAAATATTTTTAACTTCGAGTTTCTCTTTATCATCTAAATGATTTGTGTTACTCGTAAACAATGAAGACGTCTTTTCTGGGTTGCCCATATAGTCCATATAGGAATCAAAATGTTTTAAACGTTCGTTTGTTTGACCTACCACATTTACTTCTTTTTCAATTCGTTTTTCCAAGTAAAGAAGATAGTTTTGTTTCCGTTCGATTGTTTCATCTATTTTTACTTGTTTTGGTTTAACAAGCAGTCTAATTTGTTTTGTGGTTAACTCTAAAATTTTTTCTTCAATCGCAAAATCTTGTTCATACGATTTATGATTTTGAACTAATTGATTAAAGGTATCTTGTAGTTCTTTTTTCTCTCTAAAACTAAAAATTTCAGACTGAAAAGCAAATAGTTTTTGTACCGAGTTTAGATCATCCAAGTAGTCTTGATACTCATTGTATTGTTCTTTTTTAGCTGACAGTTTATTGATTTTTTCTTTTTCACTTTTAACATTTTCTTTCAATCGCTCAATTAAAAGTTCTTTCTCTTGAATAAATTTTTTTTGATTAATTTTTTGAAGAACAAGACTCTTTTGACTATAACTCGAATAGTCTTCATACATTTCATTTCGCTTTGCTTCATCACGATCTACGTAATCAATATAGGTTTGAAAGGTGGTATTACTAGGTAACACAAATTTTGATTTCACGATTACACTTGCTGCACGATTCGTTGTTGCCATGTAGTCATCACTCTTCCATTAATTCTGTAATGATATTTCGTAAATGCCCAACTTCAAGACTCATCAATTCCATCATCTCAATATTTTTTACAATTAGTTGTTCATATCTTTTTTCACGTTCATCTACTTCAGGTGTTACTGCAATTTTTGTTAAGATTGAACATAATAATTTATCTCGTGAAATTGAACTTTTCTTTGCCATCTCATCAAATTTTTTCACAATCACTGGATCTAGATTTCTAATTTTTATTTCCATTTCTATACTCCTTTTTTGTTAATGAACTGAATATGGCCAAACACTAAAACCGAAGAGAAAGAGCATAAGGAAAAACTGCCCCCAACATGGTTGTGGGACTAGGCAAAGCCTAGTGTTTTCTTGGGTACTCAAAAAATCGCTAAATAGGCGCTTTGTAGGCGCATTTTTTTGCCCGATAGTCGCTTTATAGCCTCTTTCAAAATGCGAAATAGGCGCTTTATAGGCTTTTTTGAATTTTAGAAATTAAAAAGAAGAGAAGTAAAAAATCACTTCTCATCTTACAATTTCCCACTTAAATTGCTCTCTCTTTTTTTCAATTCTAGCTTCTCAATTTTTTCATTTAATAACGTTATTTTTTCTTCAAACTGTTTCTTTTTTTCACTTGATTCATTGAGTAATTGTTGGTATCCATCAATGATACTTTGTGTTTCTGCCTTCTCATCTTCTGTTTGATAGATGAGTTCCTCTTCATTGTTCTTGATTTCATTTTGAATCGTTTGTTGCTTTGTCTCTTCATTTTGGATATCATTTTTAGCCTTTTTAATTTGAAGTTTTGTTTCTTCAATGAGCACATCAGATAGATAAACTTCATACTCTTTATCTGTTTTTACGTCAATTTTTTCTTGTTTTACTTTTCGTTGATCTGCGTAAAGTGTTGTTAAAACTTGTTTATGTTTCTCCGATTTTTGATGACTCGTTTGTTCTCTTTCACCAAACTCTTCATCCGTTTGTTTGATGACATCTAATGCTACTTGTTGAAATTCATTTGATAGTCCATAGATTTTTAAGACGTAAATTTCATCATCATTAAACACCGTTTTTACTTGTAAACCATTCGAATTTCCGTTTCGTTGGAAGACATTAAATAGCACATCGTTCTCCAGTTTTTTGATATCTTTCGTCAGAAGAGTGACTTCCATTTCGTTCTTCGACGGATCATACAACCATGATTGAATGATGACCGAACCACTACCTGGAATCGATAATTCTTCATTAATTGTTGTATTTCTAATTGGTATTTTTTCAGTAAAAATGAATTTTGAAGATAAAAAAAATGAAAATCCTAATGTCACAAAAAGTAGGATTCCCATAAAAAAAATAGATGATTTTTTTCGCAAGTTCACTCGATCTCGTTTAAACATCTACCTCTTCCTTTTCAGTTTATTTTGTTGTATCACTGACATCTTTAATGTTTGTCGCTATCCACTTCTCACCCATTTTTTGAAAAGAAACAACAACAATTAAATTTGTTTTATCGACATTTCCAGTCGCAACATCTTTCAATTGATGCGTAAACGTGACCATCACATCGACTTGATTTTGATTCGGTTTTAGTTCTTGAACATAATATCGTTCGTTTGAAATGCTTGTCTGAATTTGGTCCTGGTACCTTGTATCTGCCGGGAAAAATCGTTTCCGTAATTCATTCGTCATAATATTTTTCGCAGCCATTCGGCGTTCAGAATACCCTTCTTTTTGTTGAATATAAGCCGAGTGAACAAATAATTTTGCATCTTCGATCATCGCTTGATAATGCTTTTCTCGACTAGTAGGAGAAAATAAATTTACTTCTTCTTTCATTTTCATGTTTTTATTTTGAAGAGAAATATTCTGTTCTTTTAATTTAGATAGATTGCTATTGTCTTTCTGTTGATGAACAAAAAAGTATAAATTTATAGCTGTTAGAAAAATAAGTAAATAGACTCCTAGCCATTTTATTAGTTTAATCGTATCCATATTTCACATCCTAATTATCAAAATTGGCTACTCGACCATAAGCATATAAATGTGATTTCCAGTACGAATTAGTTAAATCAGTTTCACCTACTCCTACGCTATGAGTATCATACATTTTTCCATTTCCAATATAAATGCCAACGTGTGTTACCGTTACACCAGCGTTATATGTTCCACTAAAAAAGACTAAGTCACCAGGTTTTAATTGATCTTGTGTGATCCTAGTTGAAGCTTTATATTGTTCATTTGCGGTACGTGGAAGATTCACATCAGCTTCTTTAAAAATCCATTGCATAAGAGAAGAACAATCAAATCCTTCTTCCGGATTGTTACCTCCAAAGACATAGGGCATGCCTTCATATTTGTATGCTTCTGTTAAGACTAGCTTTAATTTTCCACTCGCGTTTGCAAGTGCACTTCCATCATGTAAAGGTAAACTATCAAGTGCTGCAGCACTCTTTGGATGATAATATTTTAATACTGCATCTACATATAAGGGATCTCCATAACAGGCTCCTGTTGGGACTGAATCACCTCGAACACAAGAATAATTCCCAGTGTATGCTAACTGACTATACATCTTTTGCGAGAAGTCAATCGCTAGTTCTTTCGAGTATTTACCACCGTTTTTTTCTTTTGCATAGTCAATAAAAGCTCCGCCAAAGTTGTAAGACTGAAGCCCTAGCAATACGTCTTGTCCTGCACTTTCCATTACATTTTTGAAATGTTTTACACCTTGTGTGATGGACGATTGTGGTGAAGTAATACAGCCAATATAACCACACAAGCTCTCTGAAGATTGCATTGGGTCACTTCCTCTACCAGCACTTTCTTGCATCATTAAGGCAAGAATTAGGTCTGTATATTGAGAGATTCCGTTGGCCATTGCTTCTCGGTAAATATCATCGCGATAACCTTCTACTAATTCATTTAATGGCGCACTTCCAATCTCGAATCCTGTTGTATCGAATGTTATTCCGAAATCTGTTGCTTGTTGTGAAGTGTTGTTGACGAGTACAGAAAAAATCCCCATAATTAGCATGAGCAGGCTAACAATGAGGATCGTAGCACCATATACATAAAACTTTTTAGGAATTAAATTTAATATAAAGTGCATAGCATTATGCACCCCCACCAAACAAGTCTAATTCTTCTTTTGACACATCTACTTTTAATTTGATGTTCTTTACACCTGAGATACTTAAGAAGATTTCTCCTCTATTTAAATAAGGAATTTGAGCTAATTCACTCTCTGTTAATTGGTTCACAAAGACTTCTTGTAGCTTCTTCAATGATTCAGAATCTTGTTCCGCAATGATTTTATATTGTGTTAACCGAAATAGATTTTTTACTTTTTCTGCTGCACCTATATCCGCATTTTCAGGTACAAAATCAGTGATTAAGTGACTCGCAAAGAAGATGCCACCGAAATATTTACGTGCTTCTCTCATAAATCGTTCAATGTACTCCACACCATGTTCAGACCCTTTTCGAGTATTGATGATGTGATGTGATTCATCAATTAAGATCAAATAACGAATGGCATCTTCGAAGCGTAATTGCTTCTTATTAAATGCTCGAAACTGAGGAGAACCATTGTATAACATCCCTTCCCACAACATGTTCATGAGATTAAACAACTGCGCTTGAAAGATTTCCGGCTTCATCGCAGACAAGTGTCGAAGTGGAAATGAAGCGACTTTTTCTTTGTTCATATTTTCGATACTGGAATGACCATTAAATAGTTGGCCATAAGTCGTTACCATGTTATCAATGTTTAATTCAATATCACCTAATCGCTTAATTCGATCTTCACTTAAGTTCGTTCGAAGGACTTTTTTATTAAAATCACTGTATAATTCGTCTCGTACATACGAAAGAAAATCTGAAAAAATCGGATACTCAATTGCTTTTTTCTTTGTAATGTCAATCGACCCATCTTTACTCCATAAATCTTTTAACACATATAAATTACGTAAAAGATTTTCATATTCTTTTAGCTCTGTATCAGGAGCATTTGGATTTAAAAAGCGATAAAAGACGTTTAATTTACTTAAATGCTGTCTAAAACTACCTTCTTCATTGACTTCACCATCTTCATCGATTGCAGTCGCATACACTTGAAGAGGATTAATTAACCCTTCACTACCATCTAATGCGACTATTTTACCTCCTAATTGTTTAACTAGCCCTTCAAATTCACCAGTAATGTCTAAAATGCGTGTATAGTAGCCTTTAATCGCATTATCTAATGCAACTTTCTTTAGTAATGTCGATTTCCCAGAACCCATTTTACCAATCATTAACGCATTGTAATGCTTTCTTCGATTATCACTATGAAATAAATCCCAAATGACATTACCTTTTGTAGCTGTTGTCCCGTAATGAGTGCCGTAAGGATCATCTAATGATGTGAAATGAAAAGGATATCCACCTGCAAGAGAAAGAGATGGAATCTCTTTTCCTTTTCGTTTATTCGTATACTTCAACTGTGTCGAGTAACTTGTAAAAAGTCCCTCCCATTCATATTCTTGTTCATTTAAGAAGATACTTCCACGGAAGTTCTGAGCTTCTAAGTTTTCAATAACATCCTTTGCGTTTCTCTCGATTTCATCGAGTGTTTTTGCGCTAATATAGAGACGTAGATGAATTCGTTTCATGACTTCACCTTGTGTAATGGCATCATACATTTCACTTAACTCCTGGAAACTTTCCCTGGCATCGATGCGATCAATATTATCTTTTGCAGTGACGTGTCGAACGTTTTGTTCAGCCATCGACTTATTAATCGAGTCGACAATTTCTTTTCGATTAGGTGTTGAAATATCAACGGTCGCAACAACATTTGGCATGTTTAAAATCGGTTCTAACCACATATCACTGACTAATGTATTGTAATCATATACATGGATGCATGTTTCATAACCATCACCTTTTCGAATGAACGCTTCTTCAAATTTGATCCCACCTTGCGATTGTATTTCAGCTACTAGATACGGATTGTAACCATTCTTTTCTTTATCTGTCAGATTTGTTTCCCTTTGTTTAAACCGTGAAAACACTGTTGTTAAAAGTTTCATTTCATCCTCACCCTTACTTAGTCTTTGAATTTAAATTGTTCAGCTTGTACAAAATCGCTATCTTCTTCTCCTCACTTAAAAGACTGATTGGTGTTGTCCGTTGTAACAATCGTTCAACTTGAATGGCTTTATTCCTTAAAGTAAATTCACTTTCTGAATAAAGAAACAAATAATATTCTCGATTCGTGCGATTCTTTTCAATATATCGTAATTCCTCTAGCTTTTTCTTTAAAAAAGGAACATACAGTTGGTTATCTGTACGTTCTAGTTTTCGTTGGATATGTTGTTGTTGAATGGTTGTGTCGACAGGAAAGTTTAACGGTACAATCTTCATATCTTCTAAATACGACTGTAAGAAAAAGGCAAATGAATAGATATTTAGATTTTTATCTTCTTCATTTAGCGAATACACATCTTTTGTGGTTAACTGTAAAATCTCCATGAATTCGCCATTTCTCAGTTCAATAAATCCATTAGCTGTTAGATCAATCACTGGAATGATGTCTGCAATACTCTTTTTAATGATTGGTTTATCTTCTTTCTGTTCTTTCTTCATCATTATTTGACTTTCATCAAATATAGCTGGTGTACTCGTTACTGGATTATTTTTTTCAACGAGTGAAAGATTGAAGGTCTTTTCATTCAAACTCACTGGTTCTCATTCCTTTCGTTCGTAGGATCATCGATCGCACAATACGTCTCTTTTTTTCTTGAAGCAGCGATTAACACAGCTTGATACATCCGTTTTTGAGGGTTTGTGTATGGACGTAGTATAAAAACAAGTCCGACAATACCAACAAAGACATAAAAAAATTGTTTTAAGGAAGTTATAACGAGATTCCCCAAAACCATTGCCCCTAGTAATAAACCCATGATGAAAAATAGATCAAATAGGTAAATTGCTTTATTAATTTTTAATTCAGAAGTAACCTCTTTCGGAATCCGATAATTCGCCATATTATCTCTCCTCATTTCGACTATTTCGATGTTTATCCCGATATTTTGCGATGCTATTACGAAGCGCTGATCCAGTATTTTCACCTATCTTATATGAACGTTGAACACTTTGAACTGGTTTCGCTTGAGTGAATCGATCTCTTATCACTTGGCCAACATGTCTAGTTTCTTGCATAGGTTTACGACTATTGGCACTACCTGGACTTATTTGTTGACCGTTTTGGTTTGATGAAACAGATGAATTTTTCATTGGCTCGTTTGTACGAACACTCGATGAAAGGTGATGACTTGTCGTTTGCGCTGGTTGACTATTATTCATTTCTTTCAGTAATCCACTTTGGACTTTATCCATTTCTTGATGTAGGCCATTAGTTGAGGCATTTTCAACCGACCATACTTGGCTTTCCATTTGAGAAGTTAAAGAATTATCACCACTTGCATTCATTTCTTCGTGTAAGCCAGTTGGTGTAGATTCGCCTCCCAATTGTCCTGGTTCCTTCGCCATTTCTGAAGATAATGAATTTGCATCACTAGCATTCATTTCTTCATGTAGTCCGATTGGCTGATTTGGATTATCATGTGCCTGTTGTTGATCCATTTCTTGTTCGAGGGATGAAGCAACTTGTCCCATTCCTGCATTCGCTTCTAAGCTAGCCTGTTCGTTATTTGTTTTATTTATTTGTTTGTCCTCTTTACTATTTTGAGTTAAATCATTTTGATTGTTCATCGTACCATTAGAATCTTGATTAGTTGATAAATTCATTTGATTTGATGATAGTCCTTTCGCAGCACCAGCCATACTTGCAACTGAATTAGCACCACCTTGTGCCAAAGACTTTGTTAAACTTGTAATACCATTAACTCCTTTACTCATACCTTTCGCAGCACCATATGCACCTGCGAGTGCTCCCCAACCTGATTTGAGACCTGCATCAATTCCAAATAATCGCTCAACGATATTTGGCCCATCAACCACAGCTAAAGAGAATGAGAATAATGCAATTACACAAGCAATCCCACCAAGTTTTTGCGTAATAAAACCAGTTCCAATTGTATAAATCTTAAGCGACATAAATATCATGATGGTTGTAATAAAGATATTAAGGATATTTTGAATAACTTGTTTCGTCTTTTGGCCTGAATGGATATCGGCTGGCGCAATGATGGTAGCCAGTACATAATTGAATGTTAATTCAAAAAATAACTTAGCTAACTTAATCGCAATTGTCACCATGGTAAACGCCATAACCCCTAACGTGATCGCAATCGTCCAAAAGTTCCAATCCCAACGGTAATAATTTTCATCGAACGTGAACAATCCTTTATCTAATTCAACTTCTTTTGGTGTACCACTATCTCCGTAACTAAGTTTATTTTCAAAAACATACTGCCCGTTTTGACTCAATTCTTTATTATTATCAAATTGAAAATCTTTATCAATTGGTTCTGTTATCGAAATGTTTAATATAGTATCTTTTGGAATCTTATTTGGTTTATCTAAATTCACTGTTTCCCAATTAGTTAAATCGTATTGTGAAACATCCGTTATGTTGTCCTTTACAATTTGTATCGCAATGGATTGAGTACCTGAAATTCCAAAACCTTCAATTGCCTGGTCTGTAAATTTATTTGTCTTTTCCATCCCTGTTCCTAAAATTGTAAAAACAACAAGAGCCATAAAGATATTCACTACAATGGCTTCTCGATTCACTTTTTTTTGAAACATTATTAAATAACCTAAATATAAAAGAGAAAAAGCCATTAGCGTAATCGATAATGGCTTTAATAGATCAATTAGATCGTGTATTTGATTGTCTGTGAAAAATAATTTTAACTTTAAAATGGAATCCGTTACATTCGATAGTGAATCAACTAACCAAACTAAACCATTAATAATTAACCATCCAATAATTCTAAACATATAATTAATTGGATTTGAAATTTCTAGATGGTCTGAGAATTTTAATAGAATTTGGACCGTTTCATTCATTACTCATTCTCCTTCACATCTTGAAGAAATTGATTGATAGCTAAATCTACTTGTTCTTTTTCAAATTTCTCAAGATCTACAGTAGATTTTACGGTACCTTCTTTATAGTAAACAATCGTTCTAGATATTTGATGAATATATTTGCTATAAAGATCTAAACCACCATCAATAACATAAATATTAAAATGTTTTTCCTTCCCCATTTTAGTTAATTGATCTAAATATCGTTTTTCTTGTTCAGGAAACGGACGCTTTACATAAACAAATCCGTCTTTTTTACCATCTACAAACTGTTGATACTCTTTTACATCAATATTAATGATTTTTCCCTCTCCATTATAAGGGGTCTTCCCGCAAGCTGTTAAAATGATGGTTAGTAAACAGAGCCCTATCATCGCTGTTAGTAGCCTGCTAATCTTTTTTTTCACTTTTCCTTACCTCCAGTAGTTAACTATTTTCATATTCATTAATTAAAGCTTTGTATTTATCAATCACTGCCGTATAGATATTCATCTTAATTTGATTCGTTTCTCGTAAATTGTCTAGTAAATCATTAAAATCAAGTATATTCATAGTCTGAATATCACTTTCATGTTTTTCAATGAAAGAAATTAAGCTATCACCTTTGAAAAACGTTTGAATATCCATTTGTCGCCAATCTGTTAGTTTAGGCTCTTCAGGATCTGACGTATCAGGTTGGTGGGGTTCTTCTTGGTTCGATTTAACATAATGGCCAAGTTTCTCATCTAAAGCTTGAAATACTTCCTCAACAGGGTTTCTATTACTTCCGTTAAAATTAATAATTAATTTCTTTAAATTCACATCTGCATGCAAGCAACGAATATCAATGTCATTGATTGATCTGTCCGTATCAAAGTCCTCAGATAGGTACTCCCATCTATACTTCATTGCCGTTTCTTTCGAATTAAAGATTGGATAAGGTGTAATACGTCTTCGATTTAAATCTTGACGTTTGATAATCCGAATAATAACGGTTTCAGCTTCTTGAAGTTGCATTAACTCTACTGATGTCAATAATCTTCTTCCATCTACACTCTCTGTTTTACTTTTATCGAGCGATAACGTATGACCACTACGGCTCTTTGTAGTAATCGTTCTTTCTCCTAATTTTTTCGAGATCCGTTCTGCAGTCGTTTCGTCTGTTGTTAGAATATAGATGGTATTATTACAGTTACCATCAATTGTTTCCGAGGCATCTCCATATTTCGTTTTTAATTGACTATATGCTTGTATAATTAAATTAAATCGAATACCACGACCTAAACAAACCGTTAAGTTCGTATCCATATTTGGAATTGTCGGCATATTACCGAATTCGTCTAATATGAAAACTACTTCTCTCAAACATTTTCCACCCTTTGTGACAGAGGCATTAATGGATAACTCTGTATAAAGTTGCGTAACAAATAGAGAAGCAATGACATGAAGTGACGGATCTGAGTCGGGTGTTATCATAAATACAGCAATCGGTTTTTGATAGGAGTCGATTTTTTGAATTCGAATGACTTCACTCGCACCTTCACAAGTAAAATCTACTATTCCTTCTTTATCAATTGATGTAACCATTACATCTAATGAACGATCCTTTTCCTTTTCTCTAAATACAATTGTCTCTCCATTTTCGATAGTGTTCGTGTAGTTCAATTCAAAGTTACCATTTGCATCGGTCCGTATCGATTCGATTTCACCATTTGGAAACTCCATATTAATACGTGTTAATGGTTTTGAAGTTCCAACAACTGTTCGACCAAATCCCACCTTCTTTAAATCAAAGCTACTCTTAGATGTCATCTTTGCAACGTTATCAATTGTAAAGATACTTAATTTTGAGGATGTATTTGAGAAAATTCCTCCCCTTGTATTACCAGAAGCGAAATTTGATGTAGCATACTGCATTTTGGCAGCACTATCATCTGGTAAGTTTCTAAAATATAAATCTAGTGCATTGTCTTCTGAACCATCATTATATTTAATTGTTTTACCCCCTAACGTATTTAACATGTTCGCAACGGAATACATTGTAATTTGATCTTCTCTTCCTTCTTTAATACATTTATCACAAATTGCTAGTATTAAGGAATTACAAAGTGAAATAGATGAATTTTGCCAGAATGGATCTTTCGAATTCGGATCATTAAACAACATAAAACTAACTGAGTTTGCACTTTGTTGTGCTTGAGCATAGTTACCTTGTTTATAGTGTTTAATCACTAACTGAAGAATTTGGTAAGACATACTCTGTAGAGGATCTAATAGATTAAGTGCTTCGACATGATAACCTCGTTTTTCTAAAGTATCTTTTGAAGCTGCAAGCAATTCTCCTTTTGGATCATTTAGTATCATTGACGCCTGTTTTTCGGCACGGCTATATAGATCTATTGTTGAAAAAACAAAGGTCTCCCCTTTACCAGAACGAGTTGTCCCGATTATTAAATTATTTACTGGTGAATCATCTATAAAAATTTTATCCTCGTACCGAGAAACTGGAATCCCTCCTCCACCTGGGAACTTTTCTTCTTTCTCAGGTACTGCTCGATACTGTTTTTGTAATTCACCCAATGTTGTAAACCGTGATGTCCCTTTCTGCCCTTTTTCTAACGAAGCAAAGTTCGAACCAATCTTGTAAACTACAATACTTGCACAAAAAATTGCAAGACACATCAATAATAAATAGAAAAAGATATTTAACTGAAACGAAAAAAAGTCTTTTACTTCAAGATGAGGTGTATGGGGATGACTAAAGTCAGTTAAAGACTGTAAAAGTGAAACGACAGCATTACCAACCATTGTTGATAAAAATAAGACAATTAAACATGACCCTATCCAAATACCAATTAATGTATTTTTTTTTTCAAAATATTTTAACATAGGCTCTCCTTCTATAAATGTCAAAATGGAAACTATAATATCAAGTTTCCTAAGTTTCTGTTTTATACTGATAATACAATTCAATATAGAAATTGTTAGTAATAGCCAATACACAAAGAAAGGAGCAGTGCGATAACATTTGATTACCCAGGACTTAACGACTATATAAATTTTAAAATCTTGAATTAAGAAAATTTATATTTCACTCAATAACCTTCGTATATTCTAAACGAGTTTATCTGCACTTTCTTTATTAATCAGCAGACCAAGGTTCGGGTTTGTGACATCAATTATCGCTACATGCGAAATTATTGGGTCTATGTAATTTGACGTAGTGTATCTACTTGCCTCGTCCACTGAATTTGCGTGAAATATGAATACTAAATTTTTACATATAACCATAAACACCTTGGCAGTCATTGCATATTCATCTTTAATAATTGATGTTGAGAAATTAAACGGAACTTTCATATAACAAGCACAATCTTTATTACTTAAATTGACATTAATTGTTTTTGCAATCCATTTTTCCTATCTGTTAGTTTCTTGACGTCATCATTCTTTTTACTTTCCTTTGATATGGAAATTGCCTTATCTATATCTTTTAATTGCTTTGTTAAGTCTTCATATTTGGTAATTTTTTGTTTTAATTCTTCATTATTATTGTTCGATAACTCGTTTTTTGCTCCTTGAATGTTACCGGTTTTGAGATAAGCATATGTTTTCATCTCACTTCTTTTTACAGTCATTTCAACCTTTGTTAGTTTTAGTAAATCCGCATATTTCTTATCTGCAAACAATAAATCGAATTTCCCTTCATCTGTTGGAAAACTAGCATAATATTCTCTCAGTTGATCGATACTGCCTTTGGATGAGATCAATGTTTCTACGAAACCAACATCATTTTTATAGAGATCTACTACATCTTTGTATTTTTTTTGATCTAACAGTAATTTGGCATACAACTGAGTTTGCTCTTTTGTTAAGTCTTTTTTATGTTTACCAAAATAATTTAGTATACTCGCATTATCACCGAGTAACGCATGTTCATACTGATTTATTATTTTCGTTTGTTCTTTTACTAAATTGGCTTGTTTCTGTACATCATGTTTACCATTGCTAATTACTAAACTCATAAACGTAGCTGTTCCAACTAAAGTTAGTGATACAATCCCTGCAATTGAATAGATTGTACGTCTTTGCCACTTTTTTAGTTTTGATATTCTACTTTGATCCAGAGCAATTAAATGAACATGCTCATTTTTTTCTTCTAATCTAAAAATATCTGGAAGACAATCTTCCATTTTAGACAAAAGGATTAACTTATCTTGTTCGTGCTGTTTATTGATTTTCATTTGTTCAAGATTTTCTTTAATATGTTGGTAAAGGTTTGGGGCTTTATATGATCCAAACTGAAACGTTCCCGTATAGATTGGCGAACCATCACTATCTTTCTCAATTAAATAGAAATGGCCGGCTAATTCCTTTTTTTCTTCTCGACAGACTTTTTCGAGTTCTGCAGATTTCTGTACGGCTTCAATAAAATCAATTTTCTCAGATTTTTGAAACATCTTATGATTCAATTGGGTAAATACTACTTGTAGCATTTAGTTCACATCCTTTTCATTAAAAAGAATAGATACACAAAATTTTGTGTATCTATCGGTTTTGATTTTTACTTTTGATCTTAGAATCGAATGTTGCTGTTGATACCTTGTGCTAGTGCATAAGCACCCATAACAACAATCAAACCAACCGTAGCACCAATAAACCAACCCTTGGCCTTCGGTCGTCCACTATCTCCACCTAACATAAAGTAATAACCACCGATACATAGTGCAATCGCAGCACATACGATTCCACCACCTTGTAACCATTTTAAAATTGCTAAACCAGTTGTATTTAATAAATCCATACAAATACCCTCCTACAAATAATCTTTTTGTCCCATTTGAATGACAAGTGGTTAATGGAATAATGGGGTCATCCTTCTTATCTTCTTAGCCTCAATATAATCTGACGAAATAACAGGTCTTTCAATTACTTGATAGATGAAAGTCTTTTCTTCATTTGAGAGATAAACAAAATCCCCTATTTTACCCGATCAAGTGGGCTAAATAAGAGATCTGGATATTTCATATGATGTAAACCTAAAGTATAGTTTCCTTTTCCCTTTGTTTAATTCGGTTTTAGGGTACCAGTTCCTGCCGAAACGCCTTTAATAACTGGCAGTCTCAACTTCACTCTCTGTATGTCAACTGCCCAATAACGGGTAAAGTCATTCTTAAGGCAGTTATAACATCTTTTGTTTTAATATTTTTTATTTCATCAAAATTATAGGTTACCTTAGCCTGATCATTTTTGGCTTTTACTTTAGTCTGAATGAATATAAGATTCCTATAATAATAATTAAATAGGAACCAAACCTACTTTCCTTTTTATCCATTTTCTCTTACTTCATACTATTTATTTTCTAATACATCCACTTCTTGTTTAGTTGAAGAAAATTTTTCTTTTAACACCAATAATTGTTCAAATGCTTTTTCACTATTTTCCACAATATAGTTTTGATGTTGCTGGTATAACCATTCGTTATATTCTTCCCCTAATACTGACATCAACTTTTCCATTTTTTCTTTTTGTTTCTTTAGTTCTTTTAAATTAATTGTTTCTGACATCAAAATTCTCCTTTCTAATTTAAATAGTAAAATAAATAAGCACCTATAAAACGCTGCTATAATTACATTTGTTCAATTTATGAAGTCATGAATTGTATTAAGCGACTTGTTTCTTGTTTCGATAATAACAAGATTCGATCATTGTTACCTTGTGTGCCATATGGTTTTACATCAAGGTATTGAACTTGATCCGCAGTAAAGGCTGTAGCGTTGTCATCACTCGCATATGTTACAATGAAAGTCTTATTCGGTTCTCTTTTCATCCACTCAGAAAAGCCTATTAATAACTGTGTTGCTGTAAATTGACCATTCAGTTCGAGGACGACATTAAGTGGTTTTATCATTCCTTTCGCGGATGTCGCTTTTCGAATAAAACGTAATCGATATTTTTTATTTGTTAATTCTTTTGGTATTGTCATTTTATATATCTCCTTTCATTTATTTTGTATTTGCGTGAAACTGTCTTTCAATTTCAATAAATGCACACTTTGTAAAACTTCCCATTGACCCAGAATCAATACCTCAGCCTCTTTTAGACAAAATAAATAGCCCTGCTGCTTTTTCAGTGGACTGAGTTTCATACTCATCTTCATAACGCCTTTCCTGTTTTGAAGTTTTTCTTGATGAATTAAATCTTTGTATTAATCCCCCGTAAAAGTATGGGAAACTTATACAAAATCTAATAAATGGTTGTCTTTTAATCGCTCGAATGTGCAAACAGGTATTGTCATCGCGTTTCTAAGCAATCATTATCAAACAAAATCACGTTCAAATCATTGAAAATAAATGAAAAAACCTATAAAATTAAGTTTCCTACGTTTAATTTTATAGAGGTTTTGTTTAATCAATTAATCACGTAACATAACCATTCGTTATAGAATACTGGTTAATTGTGCGGGCATCTAACCCAACCTCACATCACGCCCTTGACGACTTGCGTCTAAGGTTAATTTTGAATTGTTGGTTTTCAGGGACCAACTCGTCAAAACAACCCACAGCGTAACCGAGTGCCTTCATTGATAAAGGTGAGAAGACATTACCTTTAACTCTTCTTATTCTTTTATGAATGAACTGATGTGAAAAAAAGATAGCGCATTTTCCTATATCTAGGTAAATGCGCTATCTTCATTCCTACTGAGTACACAAAAAGTATATGTTTCACAATAAAAAGAGTAATTATTTTTATGAAAAAATATACTACCTTCCCCCATAATCTAACTAAATAGACTATGAAAATCTAGGGTTTTCATGTGCAATTTTGGAATGAGACAAAGTTACCTAGCAACCCTTATTTGCTATGGAAACTGTAAGATGAGTGCTTCCAACACGATTCTTACTGTCTCATTTTTTAATAGTTCTATAATTATTAGACATCCGTTTACAGTCCAGATAATTACAAAATTCAAATTTAAAATTTCATTTATAAATCGATTTATTTTCATGAAACAATCTTAAGGTTCATGCGGAAGTGAACATACTATAATTTTTTGTAACTACATATAATCAATCTTATACTTCTCCTCACTTCTATAAATAAAGTTAGCATGTAGAAAATAATTTGGGGAGGGTTAAAAAATTAACCCTCCCCAATCAGCTACAAATATTGTATAATAAAACGCTTATTTTTCTATTTTTTTTCTAATATTCTTAATTTGAATTTTTATCGTCTCCACTGATTTATATAAAATCGAAGCAATCTCATTTTTCTTTAAACCTTTTTCATGCAATTCGTACACTTCTCGTTCACTTTTAGTTAATTTCTTAATTTTTCTTTCTTTCAATAATTCAGATAAAACAATGTTTGTAGCGTCAGAATGAAGACTATGATTATTTTGATAAGCTTCTTTTATTGCGTTCGGTATATCTCGAAAAGACTTTTTTGCAACATAGTTCATTACACCTTTATCAAATGCATTGAGGATGGTATCTTTATCTTCCCACGAAGTTAACATAATGATTTTACAAAAATTCTTGCTTCTTAAATAGTCAGCAATTTCAATTCCTTCGAATTTCTCAATATTATCTGTCAATGAAAGATCTAATAATGCCACATCAAATTTCGTACAATCAACATTTAAGGCAGCTTTTTTAGTTGATACTTTCTCAACAACAACTATATCATTTTCTCTTTCTACTAATTTGCACAAACAATCCATCCAAACAGGATCATCTTCTACAATTAACAATCCAATTTTATTCATTACTAACACCTCTAGCCTTTGATACTCCGAAATTCAATTTTTCTGTTAATCGGAAATTTAAGCATTACAGCAGTTCCATTGTGTAACTTACTTCTAATCAGTAGCTTTCCATTAAGGCGCTGCATTACATTAAAACAATATGTTAATCCTAGTCCATAATTATCAACTTTTCCTTTTGTAGAGAAAAATGGATTTAACACAAGAGACATGTTTTCTTTCCTAATACCAGTTCCTGTGTCAATAATATCAACGTATATATATTTTCTATCACGATAGACGTTAATTGTTATTTTTCCAGATCCTTTAATTGCTTCGATTGCATTTTTAAGGATATTTAACAGCATTTCTCTAATATGAACTGAATCACCTTTCAATTTATAATCCAAATTGTAATCCTTATGAATATTTATTTCTCTTAACAACGGTGTCAAGAGTAAGATACTTTCTTCAATAACATCGTTTATCCAAAAGAAATCTATTTTAAAATCAACAACATCCAACTTAGATTGAACTCGTGTAGATAAATCCATAATATGATTAATTGATTTTTTCGTTAAATTCATATTATTATGTGTTTCTTTATCGTTCTCTACTATTTTTCCTTCTAATTGTTCGATTAAAAAATCAATTTTGGCAATTTCATTTTTAATTGTATGATTGAATACTGCTGTACCAGAAACAGCGCTTTTAACCATTAATTCACTACGATCATTCTCGATTTTAATTTTAACACCTAGAATACCATAGCGTATGCCATAATAGACGAATAATAGAAATTGGACTCCAATGATTAAAGGATTAAAAAAATCCCAAGTCCCTACAACACCGAATGCCTCCAAAATGAAATTTGTTATCATCGACATACTGATCATCGGTATTACATATATACAAGTCAATATTCTTTTCTGCTTGATAATAGGGTTATTTTCTTTAAATGCTGTATAGGCCAATAAACTTATACATATAAACATATATGGAACAGCCCATGTCGATATAACTTTAAAATTCACTTTAAAATCAGGATAGTATTCGATATGGAAATACATATATATTACTGGAAGAAGGCATAAAACTTTACATATTCTTTTTAGTTTATTTTCTTTAATGATACCGGTATAAAGAAAACCAAATATCAAACTAGTATAGGGAACAAAAAAATGTGAAGTAGATGTAAAAAAAGCATCTGCAAATTTAATATATTCTGGACGATTCATCCCTCTGCCCATCAGAGTTCCTATTCCACCAAACATACCAACGAAAGCTAAATAACTAGACCAACGAAGCGCTTCATTTTGATAATTCTTCCAAAATAAAGTGATCCCCATAATTCCTAGAACAATGACGAGCATGACCATAACTCTCACCTCATTGTTCTATTTTGCAAGAAAGTCATAACATCTTTCGCAATTTTATTTCGCTTAAGAACAATACCCGAATGACCACAATTGTAGATTATTCTTCTTGGTTTATTCCAAGCATTCCACAATACATCTGCATCTTCAATATCTACATATTGATCGTATTTAGCAGAAAGTAATAAAATGTGATCCTGTTTTATTTTCGGAGGAACTAAACTCGCTTCTAGAATTTTGAAGTGTTCAGATATTTCTTGATATCGAACTCCATTTTCTAACAGTTCTTTTTTGATAAATTTTCCTGGAGCAGTATTCCATATCGTATGTGCAAGAGAGTTCACATAAAATATAGACACCATTGCATCTACCTGGTCCTCAACAGTAGCAAGCAAATTTGTAATAAATCCACCTAGACTAAGACCCACGACAAAAACTGGTCCTTGTTGTCTATTCTTGATTGATTGAATAAAAGACCTTAAATCCACAACTGCTTGTCTAACTGCTTGCACTGTGCGTTCAATATCTGCGCTCACCATATATTCACCACTAAATGTTGACTCAAATGGTTTTCTTTCAAAATGATAAGGTAAAGTATAATAATACATATTCCATTCTTGTTTCTTCATGTGATGCTGAAACATTTTTATTAATCGATCATTCGATTTCATTCTCCATCCATGTACAAAAATAATATTTGGTTGTTCTTTATCATCCTGTTGAACAAAATCCCCAGAAACATGATCATTGATGGTGTCCCCTATCGGAACAATACTCTGAAATTCAAAAATTCCAGAAGTATATCCATCCTCGATACTATGGGTAGTAAGAGATACATTTGGTACAGAATTAGTACTATAAAACTCGTCCCTATTCCTCTCATTGACATGCTCCTGAAAAGAAGTGTAATGTGCAGCATTGCTAATGTTTTTATGAAAATTTCGGAGTGCATATCGATCAATTAATTTTGAAAACAAAATTTCTCACCTCAAGACTATGTTTTTTGTATCTATCTAATGCTTTTTAAAGGTGCCGTAAAAAATATCGCTGAAAGGTATTGATATCTAGCTCAATTTATTGAACAGGTAGCTAATATTCCTTTGTGTAATTAATTTTCTAACCAGTTATACAGAATATTAATGTCAAACGCTTTAGGTTCATCTTTTAATTACTCTTTGTATTCTACTTTTGTTGATTTAATTCCATTTTCTCAAGAGACTTTGTGTAAGCATTATTTAGCATTACAAATAACATATTTGAAAAATTCGTATGTACTTCACCCTTAGATAGTTTGTCTTTTGCGATTCGTATTTTTGATCCGATCATTTGATGAGTGAGTTTCCCTTTGAACTCATCTTGTAATAATTACATATCTCGTTAATTTGAACTTCAGAAAGAGACTTTCTATCATCATCTATATTTCTATTCATATCTAAAGGTAAATTTTTATCTATTAAACTATTAATGTTAGTGTCACTATCTTTTGAAGCATTAAAAAGAATATTTGAAACATTATTGCGTTTTATTTCTGATACGGTTTAATTTAACCGTTTGACTTTTAATACGGTAGGTATAAGTTCGATTGCCAGAACTCTGTTGTCCAAAATGTACATTTGGTGAATAATCTTTCCACTCTCTACACTTTTCAATTGGTTCGGTTGCTAGATTGCGTTTATTTTGTGGATATTCGTAAAGTATTATATTTTTGGGCTTTTGTGCTTTTCTAGTACTCTTTTCGTATTCAATAATATCAATTAGACCAAAGTCCCATAAAGGCTGTAATTGTCTATATAATGTACTTTTACTCATTCCTAAATACTCTGCTAAAGATTCGATGGATCGTGGGATGATATCAAATGCACGATTTGCGTCTGAACGATCAGCTAGAGTATGCAACCTTATAGTGATGAAGGAATGACAAGTGATGTACATCACTCTCCGAGAGTGGGGTATTGACCGTTTTATGAAGCTGTAAACTTCTTAAAACACGTCATTCCTTTTTTCTCTTCCTTTCTGTTAACTTCTAAACAATGAATCTATCTATTTTGAATTAATTACTAGTTTCTGTTAGCTTAATCCTATCACTTTAATTAAATATGTAGTGTCCCAAAATAAAATTATTACGTTACTTTGCAATTTTAAATCTTTATCGTCTTGTGATAAAGGCTTATTGCTGCAATGCTGCCTCCATTAAAGAAGCAATTAATGGAGTTTTACCTGTACCAAGCATGTGGTAGTTTAATTCGTTGGAATTCAATAATATACGTTCTTTAAAATCTGTATACCCTATAAAAACACCTGTTGAAAGTTTTTCTCGATAGTTTTGCTGTTTCTTGTCCAAATATGTTACCCTATTTTTGCGAAACGCTTTATATTTTTGTTCAGATTTTTGCTTTAGTACTTCACCGGATTTTGTTTTCACTCGCTTTTTCCAAAGAAACGTTGCAAAAACGAAGTACCCGAATGAAAATAACAACGCCATTGCGACTAACATCACATACGATGAAGCATTAGCTTTAATAGTTTGACCTTCATTGAATAACCGTTCAAGTCCGGTTAGTAGATACGGGATATTCATTTCAGAAATGATGCCAAAATACGTAAGGATGTTTCCTAATTGAAATTGCCAGTAAAAGAAGCATAAATCCTATCAAAAGAGCAGCATATGATAGCCAAGTTCTATTGAATTAATGAATAATCGCAAAGATCCGCATTCCCAGTAATGCAGGAAAAAAGAATAGTAATACAACCATACCAATCAACCGGTCTGTTTCAGTTTGCTGATATTGCTCATGGCTCCTCGCCATGTCCACATGGCATCACCTCTTCCCAACGCTCTTCTAAAATTACCAATAGAATTTTGACATCATCCGCAAAATAAATCACTTGATCATACCCGTAAGGCTGATCTTCTAATCGTTCACTTGAAAGTAGAGCATCTAAAAACTTAAACTTTTTATCATACCGTTTTCGTTCTTTCTTATTTAGTTCCAGTTCGACCCAGGTAGTTGTCACTTTTCCTTCAGCTGACTTGAAAAAGAACACAGCGTCAGGTATTCGATCCCTGTTATCATTGTAAGCTTTTAATTTACTCTGATTATCCCCTTGTCCAATTATTGAGTGACGAATTTCTCTTTCAGTACGATATTTAAATTCAACACCCTACTTCATAGCTTGAAACTCATAATATAGGTCCAAATCCGTTAAAAGCAGATCATGCTGCATCGTATAGATGGAAGCTTTTGTTAGTACTGTTGCACTGACATTCGTTAAATTTCGGGCTTCAATTTTCCCCAAATAAACTCCAACTTTATGAGCAATCATTTCATGTTTTAAATAATTCTTACCCTCTAATTTTCTTAACCGTCGATAAACACGATGAATATTAGGCTCTTGAAATTTAAATATCGGAAACATTCCCCTTTACCTAAAAAATAGGAACCACTCTCTTGTTTAACAGTTAACCATCCCATTACCGATTCCATTAACAAAAAAGTCAAATCACACCGCATTTACTAAACAAGCTCACCTACATTAACTCTATCTTTTAAATTATTAAATAAACCATTCCTCTCATCCTAGGATTCGTTCCGGCTTTATAGAGTAGCATAAGACCTCGGCTATGTTTACGTTGTGTAGAAGAGGTCTTATGCTGGTTACGAATATGAACAGGAGTCAATCCTGCCTTTGTATGAGTGGAAAAGATCGCAATACACAACCATTCATTTTCTTTAGAATTACATATTGAAAGCTATATAAATTGCGAAAATTCTAATTTCCCAACATTTTACAATACGTTCAGCTGTTTGGCAATTCCAATCAAGTAAATTCGTTATGTATGGCTATATAATGAAAGTTAAAGTAAGAAGAGCCCCCTATAAAACTCCTTTTTTACTACATAATTGCCACAAAAGCTTAAATTATAACCCCACATAGTTTTAATTTATTTCTGATTTAATAACACTGGTCAATTTCTTTTACACTATTAAATTAATAATTATGAAAAATAACTATTTACCTCAAACAATCCATTGTCACTATGAATAAAATCATACATAACAATGACAAAAAATTATAATACAATCTTAAATTTTTTTCCTCTAAAATATTAACAATTTCATTTACTGAACTGCCCCCATTTTAACTATAACAATAAACAGTGCCTTCGAAATATCTTTTAGAAAGTAACGCTACTACACTCTACGCTTTAAAATAGAAACAAACACACATTCTAAAACTAAGAGCCTTACCTAATAAAAACAAGCTATCAACACCAGACAAAAGGAGAGTATAGATATGTAATGGCAGACTGGCTTATTAATTCTAACCGGTATTTTGTTTAGGTGGAGATGCTCCAGATCGATAAATCAGGTCTAGTTCAGCCCAAATCAGATCAGCCTCTACAGACGGGATGGCAAGTGAGTGTTTAAACAGTTTTAGTTCAGGAAATAACTCAGCAAATGTTAATTGTGCATTTTTAACTTGTTCCTTGCGTAGATGCAATAGTCTTCTAAAGAGAATAGATCGACTAGCCACTTTCGTGATCGCTCCACGCCCTTGACCAATTGTATATTTTTTAAGTTTACTAGAGCGCTTCAGAACTTCTTTTAGAGATGATACTGCCATTCCAAAGGTTTCAGCAAGCATCTTTAAAGAGCCCTCTAAAAATGGTGTTTCGGGGCTTGTCCTAGCCTCTAAAAAGGCAATAATATCTTCTTCCCATTCGTTATAATGAGAACGAATTCTATCTTCACGAGATTTTTTAAACTTATACCAACCTTCTCTTCCTGAAAATTGAGCTTGTCCATCCGTCCATAATTCAAGCAGTCCTTCAACATAAGAACGCTTTGCTCCTTTATACTTACCAGAATATGCACTATTTAAAGTACGTTCAAATTCAGTTTTTGATAAAGGTTGAGCTAAATTACTATTAAATTGGTCTAGTTCATCATATGCCTCTTCATACGATCTTTCACTAGCGTAATTGGCAATAGCCATCGTCAAAAGAGCGTTATTACGGCTGGCTCCATGATGCCCTTTTTCAATATACGTTGCACGGATGAGTGCATGATACCAGTCAGAGGACGTTTGATCGAATGTTGATGTATACTTGTTGTAAACAACACGTAAGAAGGTCCTTTTTT
Source organism: Arthrobacter citreus (assembly GCA_013200995.1). Lineage (GTDB taxonomy): Bacteria > Bacillota > Bacilli > Bacillales > Bacillaceae_G > Gottfriedia. The sequence continues at coordinate 95,930 of CP053689.1, forward strand.
CTTGTTCTTCATAATCTTTTGACCATGAAAGCAATTGATTTGTATTTGCAGGCACCTCGTAAAAATCAAGTGTATTATCTTCTCTTGGTATACGAAAAAAACCAAACGGTACACAAGCTGTATCAATTGGGACATACTTACTTAAAGCCTTTCGAATGTTTTCTGATAAACGTTCTGCTACTCTGAGTGCCTTGTAATCTTTGTTATTATGTATATAAAACGGTGTGTCCAGAACAAAAAAAGATTGAAATCCCCTTGGGGTTTCCAAAAGGAGATTTGGACGAGGTAGGCCTAATTCTTCACATCCTAAATAAAGAGCATACAAATCCACGTTTTTTGTATCGATATCAAACCCAATGACATTGATCTGCTTAAGATTTTCACGTGTGTGCCCCTTAATCACTCGATTTTTGAAATCGTAATATGTACCACCTCGGTACGTGTTCGGTGTCCAGTGTGATAATTGCTGATAACGGTCCTGTAACGCTTCATAAGAAGTAACAACATAACCTTTACCATTGATAAGGTCCTCTTTAGTAGGCGACACGAAAACTGCACCTTTGCGGTACGAATCATTCTTTTCAACTTTCTCGTAAGCTACAACTCTATCAAATGGTGCACGAGATCCTTTTTTCTTATATAAAAGCAGGCTATTATGGGTCATGAATTGCATAATATCAACCGGTGAAATGACACTTCTTATTTTGTGATCTAATTCATGCACTTCCATTTCGTACACCTCCTTTATATGTATATAAGAATGCTAGAATAATTTGTTGAAATAAGTATATCGAAATCGATTTTTGAAAAAGTGCGCTCTCTAAGCAAAATGCACCAAAAAAAATAAACCCCTTGAGGCCAATAGCCACAAGGGGTTTAGAATAAGTTGAAATTTATTTTTCTATGCAAGTTTCGCTGATATTTTGCACCAAATTAACAGAAAATGAACCATTTTTGATAAAAGGCAATTTTTATAAAAATGGAAGAAACCTTGTTCTATCAATCGTTTCAGAGATTCTATCCAATAAATTACTAAACAGGTTTCGCTGGTACACTCTTGCTTGTGGTGCATTTTTCATACACAGGTTCCGCTGTTTTTTCAACAATACCATTGAGAGAACGATGTATTTTTTTATTAATTTTGCTCATGAAAAGTAAAAAACTGTCGAGATAACAATGTTTTACTAGGTACACAGGTTCCGCCGACTTTTTTATAAATGCACCAAAAATGGAGCAATTCGATAAAGAATAGTACGCAGGTTCCGCTGAACGTCTAAAAAATGCACCAAAAACGGGCCATTTTTTATAGAAATAATATACAGGTTCCGCTGATGTTTTATAATTGGTGCATTTTAAGAGGTTAATTGAATGATAATGTACCAAATTTAGCATACTACCTAATCATACTATTTCTATTGATGCAAGACAGGAAATACTCTGTTTTTATTTTTCCCGCTTAAAGATATTTTTCACTTTTTTCACTGAAACCTTTGAACCGCCTCTATCTAGTACATTTTCAACGACCATTGCGACCATCAAATTTGAGGATTTCGTATCATATGCGATGAACCATCCATTTTCGATCCCTTTTTCACCTTGTTTTTGTTTGATTTCAGCTGTACCGGTTTTGCCTGAAAGTGGATAATCTGCCATTTCTGCAGCATGTGCTGTTCCTTTTTTGTCAGCGACGACTTTCCTTAGCATTGTTGAAATCATCTTCGCATTCTCACTTGTCATCGCTTGCTGCTTCAGCACCTGACTTTTTTGTTCATCAAGTAAAAGAATGGGCCTAATCATATTTCCGTCATTCATTAGTGGCGTGTAGGCGGCCATTAAATGAACGATATTCATTTGAATTTGTCCCTGTCCATAGCCAGAATCAGCGAGTGAAATGTCATTATCAAGACTACCAATCGTCGATGTTTGCAGTGGGAATGGATAAACGAGTTCCTCGTCAAAATTGAACCCCTTCAACCCTTGTGCAAATGAATCTTTGCCAATATTCAATGCGGTTTGAGCGAAGTAAATATTATCAGAGAGAACGAGTGCTTTTTCAAGGTTTACCGGATTTGCTTCGTGGACCCTCGTGACATAATAGCTACCCCAAGATGGATCCTTTTGCCATTTCAGCCCTTCAATTTCCACCGATTGTTCAGGAGTGATTGCTCCGTTTCTCAACCCAATAGAAGCAGTGATTGGTTTAAGAACAGAGCCAGGTGCATATTTCTGTTTAAAGCGCGTCATCAATGGCTGCCGTTTATCTTCCTGAAGAGTTTTCCATTCGTCAGCTGAAAATCCTAAAGTGGCTTGATTCGGGTCAAATGATGGACTACTAACAAGTGCGAGTGTTTCACCAGTTTTAGGATTCATTGCAGACGCTGCGCCCGCTTCCCCTTTTAACTCTTCATACACATTTACCTGTAAGTTGGCATCAATAGTAAGGCTTAGATCTTTCCCGTCCTCAACCTCTCGTTCAGCCAAGACCTTCTCGCTTCCGTCTTTCTTTTTAATTGTGATTTTCGCACCGCTTTTTCCTTTTAGTTGTTCATCAAACACCTGCTCAAGTCCTCTTTTACCGATAACATCAGTGCTTGTATAGCCTTTACCTTTCAGTTTCTCTAATTCTTCCGCGGTGATTGATCCAACATAGCCGATTAAATGGGCTGCGGCATCTTTATACGGATAAATGCGTGCTTCAACCCTTTTCATTTGCACCGGTTCTAAAGCGACTAACTGCTCGATTAGCTTCTTATCGTCCATTGAGATTTTTTTCAATGGAACAAACAAGTCCGGCTTTACCCAGCTCGCACCCAGCTCTTTGTTGATTTGATCTGGTGTTATTTTAAGGAGACTGGATAATTGCTGAATAACTGTTTCGTTTTGGTCGGCTAATTTTCCAGGTACCACGCCAACTTCGTACACTTCTCCATTCACGGCCAATCCTTTACCGCTACGATCGAATATTCCTCCTCGTTTCGGCGTAGTGGTGCTTAGCCCAATTTTGTCGCCTTCCTTCAACTCTGGAAAAATATATGTCGTGTTCCAGTCGACATACCAGTTTTTCTTTTTGTCTCTTTCCTCTTTTTTCAAATTGGCTTTTTGGGTAAATTCGATTTCGCCTGCGATACTTTCCATATTTGCAGAAAATGTATAATCAGCCTTTTCTCCCTTAGCTTGATTATCATCTTTTGGCTGTTTGAAAGTAATCTTAGGATCAGTGATTTGTAGGTCTTCGTATATTTTTTGATAGCGTTTCGTAAATTCCTCTTTGGTGATAGATTTTTTCGCATCACTCGTAAGGTAATCATACATCTTATCAAATTTTTGCTCATTCCATAAAGCTATGTATTTTGAGAATCGCTCTTGCGGGTTTGGTGATTTGCTGCATCCTGATGTAATAATCGCGACGATAAATAGCAACCCTAATAACTTTTTCATCATTTCCTTCCTACCTTCCTCTAACAATCCAAAAATCCTCTAAAGTTGCCCCTTATCGCGTGTAACCAATCTAGATGATTATTATTGTATTCACTTGAAACTATGAAAATTATATTTCTTCACTCTTTAAAACCAATAAACCTCCTCCTAATTTCTTTCAATCCATATTATTCGAATAACTGTCCTTCTGCTTATTACAATTATTTCAAAATTTGTAATATTCCACAATCCTAAATTCTTAATAAAAAAAAGCGTTTTCCTAGTTCTGGAAATGCGCCATTTAATTGAATAAGTTATTATGGGACTACTTAATAATTCTCTCAAAAGCTCTAATACTATAAGGGTAAAATTTATTCGATGGTAAGAACCCTTTTATTTCAGCTCCTTGATAGTAACATTATCGTCAACAATTGAACTTATTTGGTCATTGGGTTTACTGAACAAAAGGGAAAGTTCATTTTCTTGCCCTTGAATTTTAGTTACTAATTTTAGTTCATTAATTTTCACATTGTCAGCATATTGACTATTACGATTATGTTTGTTGGAGATCTATTTTAAATTCAGGGGTTGAGAGATATATCCTTCGATCTTCCTCTACCTTAACCTATACTTTTCCTAATTCACTTAGTCTGACCAATCTTCCATCGCCCATCATTCTGTCATTGGAAGTGGTCTATCAAATTGCTCTAGTATCTGAATAATTGCAAGTTCAACAATATCTTGATTCTGTAATTTATAATGCTTTGTAAATCTGTTCAATCTTCCAATAGTGCTATTTGTTAAATTAAAACTACTTCTAGTCGTTTCCTCATTTTTATTTATAAATGTATCAATTAAATCGGAAATCTTCTCTGTACGGTGTTCCGTTATCGTACGTTTTTCTGTTATTAACATTGCATTACTAATTTCTTCTCTAACAATTTGTCGTATCATTTTCTCAATGTTCATTTGTACATTCTCCTAATAAATAAATACTTGATAGCATAATCAGCAAATACAGATACATTTTTTCATAATGAACTATTTAAATGAATTAACCCATTTCTTTTATTGCTATGATAATAAATTCTTTGCATTTAGTAAGATCCATTTTTCAAACAGTCCTAACGATGTTCGGTCTGATCCATATTTCTTTAATTTTCCTTTGTTTCTATTTGTAGCTCTATAACTAATTCAGATATATAGATTCTATACTACATTCATCTAATTAAAGAGTCTGACTCAAAAGGCCGTTGAACAACGACATTTAAGCCAGACTTCTTACTTATTTTTTAATTCCTAGATCCCTCAATATGCTATCTAACGTCATACCGTTAAGCTCCAATTTCGGTTCAGGCGAATCCGCCACATTTGGATTTTTCCTCTTATAGTAATACGTAACAGAAGTCATGTCTTTTGCATCAACTGTTCCGTCAAAATTAATATCGGCATTACGGTAAATCGTATTGTAATGATTTTTGATTTCAATTGCGTCTAGTACATCAACAACATCATCACCGTTTACATCGCCTGCCTGGATAAAATCTGTATTCAATGTTTTCGATAGACCAATTTTTTTACCATTATACATTTCGTTCATTTCTTCCACATTCAATACTGAACGGAAGTGTCCTGGTATTTTAACTTCTACTTTATATACATCATTTTGTACTGGTAAATCTTTTAATGTAAAACGGCCGTCACGAGGTATAACCCCAACGTATGCATGTCCTTTTTTGTCATAGGCAATTAAAGTTGCATTTAGTTTGCTGTAATTTTCGTCCGACACTTTATTCCAACTGAAACCTGATAAAAGTAAATCCCCAGAAATTTGTGATGTGACAGGTAGAATATTAAAGTACTGTCCAAAACTTAGGATTTTTGTCGTGCTATCTTCGGATTCTTTTATGTTTACATTTTTCAGTGCGATTTCTTTTGGACCTTTCATGTATTTTTCATTGCTTACTGCAAAAGTCATATCCACTAATGAAGTATTCTTATTTAGGTTTACTTTCTTCCCATCATGGTTCACTTGAAGAGTTACAGTGTTAGTACCATATTTTGTAGATAACTGATAATCTTTTGAAAGTTGTTTACTTAACTTTACATCTTTCAACACTAAACCAGCAGGATACGAAATGGTAAATTCTCCGCTTTGCATTTGTTTTACGTTATTTAACATGACTTGTGCTGTAAACAGTTTATCTGACTTAATTTCAGTTTCTTTAGCAGCAATGTTCGCATACTGAGTTCCTTTTTGGACAATGGTATAATTATAATCTGGTCGGCCGTATACATAGTTGTTGGCTTCATCCATTGGGAGTAGGAAGGCTTGTTTGTATGTTTCTCCTTCCGCCAAAGATAAAGTAGTAGAGAACAGGCCAAACTTATTAACTGGTATTGGTTGATATATTAACGTTCCAGGAGCATTCATATAGACAGATTTTTCTCTATTAGGATTGTTTTCAATCGGTTCATCGTAGATCCAGCCAGCAATTTGCATTCCTTTTTTATCTACTTCATATACGCCACCTTTTTTTAGCATTTTAACAATGGGCATTTTATTATCAACGTAAAACGGAACTTCTTCGGAAAAATTATTCCCATTCGTATCTCTGCCCACTACCTCCATACTGTATTTGCCGGAAGAAAGAGTAGTTGATTCTTGTATAATTAAATCCGGTTCAGACAACGACATCGGCATTGGAGTTCCATCAAATTGCATCCTTCCATCTACATTTTCTTCTTTACCATACGTTAGTACTGTTCCAGAATACCCTATACGTTTTCCCGTTTTCGGGTCTTTAATGAATAATTGTAAGTCAATAACGGTAGGTGACAATAGTCGGGTAACAACATCAGTTGTGATTTTAGCACTCGAATGACTATTTGTCGTAATTGTATTTGATGTAAGGTTTAGTTTTGTAATACCTTGTCCCATTTTGCGTACACCAAATGGTATTTGATATTGTTCGTTACGATCTGCTTGATTCGTAAAGATTACATACCCTTCATACGTACCATATTCAGCAGATACGGGTACCATTAAGTCGGCATTTATACTTTGTTCTGAATCACCTTCAACTGATAGCAAGCTCGGTACTGACAACTTAACCCCATTAGCCTTTGCATCTTTGGCATTTCTAGTATCTTTTTGGTACATTACTTCAACTTGAAATTGCTTTTTAGAACTGCTATTATTTTTAATCGTTATTGGCATTGTTTTTGTAATCGGCTCGTCTTTAATAATATTAGCCCCAAAGCTTAAACTGCCCGTTAAATTGGGAATTTTGACAGGTTGTCCATCTACAATGTTGACCGTTTCTCCGTTCACTTGAAATTCCATATCCGTATGTGCAGCCTCATATGCATCAATACGGCCAGCACCTACTTCATATACACTGTAATCCTTGCTTAGCTTATCAGCAGTATTCATCAATACGGTTTTTACATCTGCAGGTGTATAGTTTGGATGCTCTTGTAAAAGAAGCGCAGCAACGCCTGCAACATGTGGTGTAGCCATCGATGTTCCCGACATGCGCTGATACGCAGTTTGATAATCGTTTAGATTATCTGGGTTGGTAATATAAGAAGGTGCTGCTGAATAAACTGCTACCCCAGGTGCGGTTATCTCTGGTTTTATGTCAAATGTTTCTAGAGTCGGTCCCCGAGAGCTAAAAAAGGCAAGCTCATCTCCATTTGTTTTCATCTCACCTACAGTATCAAAAGAAAAGGTAATGGATTCCTTAGCGATTTGATCTACCAATTTAGCAGCGTCTTCATTTGGTAAAATAAACGTAGGTAGAAACTTGTTGCTTTCTCCTTTATAAAAATCTGTATATAAATTACGACCATTCGTAAAAAATACGGCTGCCGCACCTGCTTCCTTTGCAGATTTTAATACTAAATCGGGCGTATAATCCCCATAGTTAACTACCAATATTTTATCTTTGAAATCCTTTCCAACAAAATCACTCGGCATTCCTCTTCCTGCCTTTACTACAGGAAAATTTTTTCCTTCAAGCTTTTGAATATCATCGGTAAAATTCTTCGCAAACAATTGAAGATTAGGAGAAAATGAGCTTGAACTATGGATCGTGCCATCAACTTTTGGTAGCGTAATAGAAAAATTACTAGCTCCTACGGTCAGAGGTAATGCTGCTGCTCCTGGAGACCCAAGAGTATACATATCGCTTCCAGCATTGCCGGCTGCAATAACTGGTAATGTACCAGCAATTGTTGCATTATTTAGTGCAATGGAAAGTGGATCAAATGGATCATTTGTATCCGCTGCTAATGATAGATTAATAACATCCATCCCATCTTGGACTGCTTTATCGATAGCAGCTAAAATATCATTTGTACTACCCGATCCATATGGTCCTAACACACGATAGACGTATAAATCTACATTCGGTGCAACACCTTCTACACCATTTAGCTCATTTTTATTTTGTCCTGCGATCGTACCAGAGACATGTGTTCCATGCGAAGTATAATAGGTATTTCCAGATACTTCAGGCTTCCCAGAGGCTTTCCAATCGGCATAAGTAGTTTCCATTGGATCATCATCATTGTCTACAAAATCATATCCGCCTTTATAAACATTTTTTAAATCTGGATGATGATAGTCGATCCCTGTATCTAAGACACCGACTTTAATGCCCTCTCCTGTCACTCCCTCCTCATGCAGCTTATCTACCCCAATGTTCGGTAATGTTTCGCTAACTGTTCGAGATTGTGTACTTGAACTGGCATCTGTTTTATCCAGCGGATCAATATGTACTTCTTTATCCTTAGCAACGGCCTTTACTAAACCTGATTCTAACAATTCTGGAATTTGATTAGCCGGGATTGTAATCGCGACGCCATTAAAAGCATGTTTATATTCATGATTAATTCGTACTGACGAGGTTAATTTTGACTTCTTATTCACAAACAGCGCTTTGAAATCCTGATGATTTTCTTCTACTTTTTCGTCTGCTTTTTGAATATTGAATGAGGTTCTTTGATTTGATTTTTTGTTTTTTGCAAGCTGTATCTTTGAAGGTTCTTCATTAAATTGAACAATAATATCCACAGGTTTACTACTTGTCACATCAATATCATTGGGAATACGTAAATCCGGAGATTGTTCTGACATTAGCATTTCTTCATTTGGTACAGTTGGTAAAACATCTAGCGAAGTTAGTTGAGTGCCAGTGGATGCATGAGCAGAAAAACCAATCGTTCCTAGTAAGCTTGAAGCAATAAAACTCGTTGAGAGTACCTTAAACCATTTCTTATTCAAGTATATTCCCCTTTTCTCAATTCATTTTTGCTCATTAAATAAACAATTGTAATCTAAGAAAATATCCTTTCTACCAAAGTCTAACTGTCCTCCTTTCTGTTGATATTTTCATTATATTAAGAGTTGATGTTATTTTAACTTTGAAAAAAACTATAAATATCAGATTTTTCAAAAAATAAAAATGATATTAAGTTTCAGTTGATCCAATAATATTCTTTAATATTTAACTGTTGATGTAGCAGGTAACATCATATACACAAGTGAGTAGATATACAAAGCTACCTCACTGATAAACGTCTCCGATTGAAGAACCCTTTTGACGCAAATTGGACTACCGAATTAAATTTCTTAATTTATAAAAAAAAGTACCTCTAATTCTCGATCTTTTAATATAAGGTTTTTAAAATAGAATTTTGGAGATTCTCATTTCTAAAAACATTATTGTATAGGGGTTTTACTGTAAATCAGAAATAATAAAAAGTTCTGTGGAGTCATATTGGAATGATTTGTTATTAGAATGCATTAAATTGGAATAATCCATAGGCTGTTCGAAACGCCCATTCCCTGCATTACAATCGGAATACTCACTTTGGAGAAGGGACATCTAGCTGGAGATACATTCAACGGGTAAGAGAACTTGGGATTACTCACTTACCTTACAGTCCTCTAGGTAGGGGGTTCATTTTTGGCAAACTACGATCTTTCAATTTACTATTATGCAACTTATTTAATAACACTAGCTAGAAAAATCTTTTGATTAATCAAAAAAAATCTCCTCTACAATAAACAGTACCCTCATTTTTTTGACTGTCTATTATAGGGAGATAGAATTACAGAGCTGTCCTCAGCTAAAATTCTGAAATGACTTTTGGATATCGACTGCTAATTTCTTATTGAATGCTAAGCTCACTCTTAATTGTCTCTAACGTACTTCCTTTAAATTTTTTGACCGCCTTTGGTGCGACTGTCACAAAAGGATTTTGCATTAAGTAGTTTTTCTCAACAAATGCTAAGTCTTTTGCATCGATAATTCCGTCATAGTTAATATCAGCGCTTCGTTTATTTGTACCCCAATATGTTTGTAGCATTAAAGCGTCCATGACATCTATTACATTGTCCTTATTAATATCACCTGGCTTCGCTCCAACAGTTGGATATGATACTGCTTCTCCAATGTTAATTCCTCTCTCTGTACGGCCGATTTCCAACGGTGAATAAGTTGTGAAATGGCCAGGAATATCCATAATTACTGTATATTTTTGTACTGATGCAGGAAGTCCATTAAAGGTTACATTTCCATTTTTTTCAATTGCTCCATCATAAATAACACCATTAGTGCCTTTGAGTTTCATAGTAGCACCAACTTTTGTATAATCAATACTGCTGTTGTAGTAACCTGCAGCAGTATACAAACCTACTCCATTTATTTTAGCTGTTGCTGTGGAGTAGATAGGATATCTTGGCAATGCTCCCATAATAATCTGTAGTCTATTCGTACTTTCGCTATTTACTTGTACAGTAGAAAAATTAAGGACTTGAGCATATGGGTTAAGGAATTCATTTGCATTTGTATCAACGTCTAAATCAAATAATGCCACATCTCCTGCAATACCTTCTCCTGGTACATTGATATTGACTGTTGTCCCTTTACTAGTTGTACCCGTAATAGTTGTTGTCAGTTCTGATCCTTCTGGTAATCCTTGTGCTTTTTTAAATTCAACACTATCAAAATATTTCGCTACATAGTCCAATCTGAAATTAAGTTTATTGGCTTTTCGTAAATTATGTGCATAGAACGTATAGGTAAGTTTGTCACCATTTTTCATTGCTTCTTTATTTGGTTTTGCATAAATATAAGTAGCGCCTGACTTCGTGTAATAAACCATTTTTGGTAAAGTACCGTTTCCTGCAAAATCTGCGCCTACATATTGAATTTGATTAATTGTTCCAGGCACATTAACTTCTGTCTTGAACTTTCCATTTTCATCAACACTTAAGGAATATGCAGATGTTGAACCAGGGCCATAAAACAATTTATTATTTGCTTGATTCAGAGGAATTCCTACTTCTTGTGTTTTGTTTATTTCAGGATCCAACATTGTACCTGATACTGTTACTGTAGTTTGTCCTTCTGCCAATTCTACAATTTGGGTATCGTCTTTTGGCATCGCATTAGTATCATCGAACGTGATCGTCGGTGCATTATTATCAACGCTTACTTTCGATGTTTTCACAAACTGTTTACCCTCTCTATTTGTACCAATCATTTTAATAGCATAAATTCCATCTGGAGCTAATTCAGATGCATAACCAATAGGATTTTTTTCATTTCCAGTAAACGGAAAATATCTACCGTAAAATCCACCGTCTATCGTGTAAACTGTATCAACTGCTGCACCTGATCCGCTAACGGAAGTAATTAGTCCAAGATCTTTATTTGTTTTCGGATCAACTAATACCCAGTCTAACGTCTGCATCGATGAATTCAAACTAAAATCTAAGTCAGTATCTTTTCGGCTGAATAAATTAATGACTCTGTTCGATGATATGCTCTTAAAATATGGTTCAAAGTACGCCAAGCCTTCATCCGCTGCTTTTACACCAAATGGTATTCGATAGCTTTCTTCTGGATTGTTTTTGTCTTTAATATTAATATATCCTTCATAATTACCTTTTTCTGCTGTTTTTGGAATATCTAGTTTAGCAGAAAGTCGTTTTGTGCTGTTTTTCTTCACTGTAATCGTACTTGGTACTTTTAGCGTTACTCCATTTTTCTTCGCATCCAATGAACCCTTTGTACCTACATTGTATTCAACAGATAGTTCGTACCTTTCATCTTGATTCCCCAAGTTCTTGAATGATAGTTTTGTAGTATCTGTATAATCCTTATCTGACGAAACTGCAACGAATCCGTAGCTTAATCCACCTGTTTGTTCAGAAATAATTTTATCTACACCATTTTCAATATAAGGTGTCTGATCATCAACACTAATGATACTATCCGAATGAATTGCTTGCATTGGATCGATTCTGCCAGCCCCTACCTCAAATACACTGTATGCAGTTTTTAGTGGATCTGCTGTATTCATTAACACAGTCTTTACATCACCCGGCGTATATTCTGGGTGAGCTTGTAGTAGTAACGCTGCAACTCCTGCTACATGTGGTGATGCCATAGATGTACCAGACATCCGTGCGTATGCTGAAGAATAATCAGAAGTATCCACTTTATTCTGCATGTACGAAGGGACTGTTGATAAGATATCTACACCCGGTGCTGTTACTTCTGGTTTTATATCATATAGCGTTCCAGATGGCCCTCTAGAACTAAAGCTTGCTAATTCATCTCCTGAAAGTGCTTTTTCACTTTTTGCACCAAATGTAACGGCTGGCACACCATTTGCAAATAAATCATTAATAGCAAGTCCATCTTTATTTGTCATAGAAAACGTCGGAATATTATCATTGCTTTCACCTAAGAATACCGGAATTTGTCCTTCATCTGGATTCGTATTATAGATGATGACTCCTGCAGCGCCGTGATCTCTTGCATACTCCATTTTCTCAATCAATGCATATGTACCACGTTGGACAAAAGCAATTTTGCCATTCACATCTTTTCCAGTGTAATCGTTTGGCCCACCTTGCCCTACATTCACTATGTCATATGTTTTACCTGATATACTGCTAAAATCATCTGTCCATTTTTTCGTCATCAACTGCATTGTCGCACCAGTATTATTGCTACCAGAAGCAAACTGACTCTCAAAGTTTGTTACATTACTCGGAACAGAGCTTGCTCCAACCGTTAATGCTAAAGCAGCTGCTCCAGGTGAACCTAATGTATACAATTCATCCCCAGAGTTTCCAGCTGCAACAACTGCAGTCACACCGCTTAATACAGCATTATCGATTGCAATACTTGTAGCATATAACGGATCATTGATGGATGCACCTAATGATAAGTTAATAACATCCATTCCATCTTTCACAGCTTTATCGATTCCTGCAAGGATCGCAGCAGTTGTCCCGCTTCCGTATGGGCCTAATACACGATAAACATATAAATCTGATTCAGGAGCCACTCCTATGACTTTATAATCTGAATCGTTTTCTGCTCGACCTGCAATCGTTCCAGATACATGTGTACCATGATCTGTATAATAGGCACTTCCATTCGAGTACTCTGCTTTATTCGACTTTTTCCAGTCACCATACGTAGTTTCCATCGGATCATTGTCATTGTCTACAAAGTCATAGCCACCTTTATAAGCATGCTTCAAATCCGGGTGATTATAATCGACACCTGTATCAATCACACCAACCTTAACACCTTTTCCTGTGTACCCTTCATCATGCAGCTTATCAAGATTTAAAAATGGGATACTATCAACCTTTGTTTGGTCTTTTGCTTCCTCCGTCTGTGTTTGAGTTGGCGGTTCTACTTGCACTGTGTAATCACTAAATACAGCTTTTACAACCTTCGAATCTAATAAAGATTTTACTTGATTTGCTGGCAGTGTTAATGCGACACCATTTAAGGAATTTTTATAAGTATGTTTTACACGATATGCATCCTTACCTGATTTGGTCTTTTTTAGTTTTGTTTGCAAATCTTTTTTAAACTGTAATTGAGATTTTTCTACATTCGCATTTGCTTGTGTAAGAGAAATTTTTTCTCCTTTAACTGCTTTAGCAATTTGTGCTGTTTTCGCTGGTAGTTCATTTAATTCCACGATGACAGTCACATCTTTATCACTTGTCAAATCAATATTACGTGATAATTGTAATCCCGTTTTTAATTGATGATTATCTAATTTTTGTAATGCTTCTCGTTGCTCTTTTGTCAAATTCGCTAGAATATTCTCGGCTTTTGTATTTGTTTGTGCATGTGCCACAGAAGTAAATGATAGGTTAGCGACTGGCCCTAGTAAAAGTCCAGTACTTAACACGACAACTGCTGCTTTTTTCGCCGTAGCGAAAGAGTTTCTCTTATTCAACTGTTTCAATCTTATCAGGTCCTTCCTTAATTAGATTTTGAATTTTCATAAAAATCTATTTATATTATAAAGACAATTGATAAGTTTGCTTTTTTGACAAATTCTCACAACATACTAAATATTAAACGATATTTTTCTACATATTTTGAAGAACGACCAAAATAAATTAGCTGATTTTTAGCTAAAAAGTGCCATTACTCCTCTTTCCAATAAATTGACAACGATAATTATTTCTCTAAAAACGGAAATCTTTCGACATTTAATAGTTTAGAGCATTATAAAATTTGAGATTAGTAAACTCATCATTTTAATATAAAAAAACCGATCTCCCTATAGAAGATCGGCTCATCTACCTTATTTAACGACTGTAACTGTAACTGTCTTAGTTGTTACTTTAAATCCTTCTTTATCAACTGCATCAGCAGAAATAGTATAGGTTCCGCTAGCTAAGTTTGCATCAGGTGTCCATTTAGTATTAATTTGATGTTCATTATTCACTTGCATACTGTCTACTATTTTCCCACTCGTGTCTTTTACGTAAATTGTCCAATTTACACGTGTTTGAGCAAATCCATATATTGAAGCTGGTTTGCTTGCATTGATATTTGTACTTGGACTTATACTAAATGTAGGTACAAGCATACTGTATTTAATATATGAAGGATCACCCCAAACTTTATAACTTATATTCATTGCATTATCTATTCCCATTACAACAACACTCTTTGGTTCTTCATTTACTAAAACGGAAGTTTCTCCTGGTGATACAGATTTTTGTATGCCATTATACCAAAGAATCGCTCCCAAATACCCTGAGCTACTATCAACTGCATCGAACGAAATTTCATATTGACCATCTTTTGGTGTCACATGAACATTCGATACTTTTGGTCCAACTGAGTCGACTTTAACTGGAAGCTTTACCTTCTGTGGTTTCGCACCCGGATAGTCAAACGTTGTTTTGATGACAAAGTTATACGTATCATCACTTACTGTGTTACCGTTTTGATCTTTTGAATCCCAGTTATATCCCATGTACATCCTACTTGCAGAAAGAATATTCTTACGAAGCGGATAAGACTTCCCACCATTATATTCACTAAAGTCTCCAAGATATTTAATCATCTTACCTTTTTTATCTTCAATATACATCTCCGCTTTTGCTAAGTTTCTAAATGCTGTAAAGGTTGGGAATACCCCTTTAAGGATTGAATTTGGAGATGTTGCGATTGCATTCATGTTAAATTTGCCTGTTTTATTATCATATCCCATAGGAACTGATGCACCTTCATCATTCCAAAGTGCTGTATAGCCTAAAAACGCATCTTTCCGATTCCAAGCTGCTGGATCAATATTATTAAGTTCAGTCCAATCGCCATTAAAGCCCATATATGGGACTGTTAAAGGAACAGCCGTATCACTATTTGTTCCAGTTGGTACAAGTCGTACAAAACCTTCAACAAACTCATTTTTCTTTAATGTTCTAGGTAAGCGAATCTCTACATTTAGATTTTTCGTTTGTCCTCCTTTAATTTTTAATGTTGCACCTTCTGAACCAGTAAGTTTCTCTCCATTTACATAGATCGAAGCACCTTCAACTCGTGTGCTTTTTAATGATAGATAGTCTTTTGATTCTAAAGTTCCATCACCATCAAAGTCAAATTGTTTTGTATCAATCCCATCTGTTAATAAGTCCACATTAACAGTGTATTCGTAGTCTTTTTTTGTTCCCTTTGTTTCAAGTGATTCTACATTTAAATTGAAGATCGCTCGGTCATTTTTAATTTCTTTTAATGCAACGGCCCCTGCTTGCTCAAGTGGTGTATTCTTTCTTGTTACTATTACAGGTGTTTTAATTGCATTTTGAATTTGCATTAATCCAGATCCCTGAATACGTGGAGAATATGGAACCTTGTTATTCGTTTTAGGATCCATTACCATTTTAGCCGTATTCATTAAAGCAATTTTTGCTTTTAAAGCTGTATCTTCTGAGTGAGTTAGTCCTTTTTCATACAACGATTGCATTATTAAGGCAGCACCACCTGCAACGTGTGGCGTCGCCATTGAAGTACCGCTCATTACCTCATATTCGTTTCCAGGAGTAGTAGAATAGATTTTTCCACCTGGTGCAGAAATTTCAGGTTTAAAGTCCAATGTAGTTGGCGCACCATAAGAAGAGAAATAAGACATCGTATCTCGTTCAGGATTATCTATCCAAGTTCCTTTTGTTACTTTCATTTTAACAACTTGTCCGCTATTTAACTTATCAATTAAAGCATTTCCTGCTGACTTACTTGTTGTAGCTGCAGGGGTAAGATTACTACCGAAATTTACGTATGGATAATCAGACATATTAGTAGCTGGAACTAAAATGACAGCCTTGGCCCCTCGCTTTTTAGCTTGAGATTGCATTGAAGCATAAGTTGAATAAGATGTATTCGGTCTAAAAACTACAATTTTCCCATTAACATCTTTTCCAGCATAATGCTCATCTTTAAATCCTTCACCAACATAAACTAACTCATAACTTTCATTAGGAGAAAGTACTCTAGAAAGTTTAAAATCATATTGAGTTTGATCTTGATATGGGAGTTGTAAACCATTTTCTTCCCCCAATGTACTTAATTCGTAATTAGTATTTTCATAGGAAGCTACAGACAAAGCAAAAGGACTCACACCTGGCTCACCTACAGTCCCGATATCAGGATTCTCTGCATATGGTTGGGCAGAAGCTGTCATAATACTGTTCTTCGTACTATATGCTGCGTTTCCACCTGCAACTACAACTAATGTTCCATGTTCTGTCGCTTCACGTATTGCTTTTTGGATTGGATCTTTATCTTCTCCAACGAATCCTGAATCAGTTCCAAGACTCATATTAATAACATCTGCTCCCATTTCAACAGCATGGTTGATTCCTGCAATAATATCATCTTCATATGCGCCTACACTGCCATTGTCAGAAAAAACTTTTTCAGCTAACAACTGTACACCTGGTGCAATTCCTAGTACACCGTCATTTTCTTCATTCCCATTTGCTCCAATTGTGCCTGATACATGCGTACCATGAGGATTTGCGTATTGACCACGTGGTATAACGTCTGTATCATTATCAGCCCAATCATAACCAGTTGGAACCTTGTCACTATACCACTTTTCATTAACAGAAGTTTCAGTAAATTTACTTTGAATATTACTTTCTGTCAACTTTTCTTTCTGTTTTCCTTTTTCTGTTAAAGTCATGTCTTTATGAGTGTAGTCTATACCTGAATCGACTACACCAACAACTAAACCTTCACCTTCATAGCCGTATTTTTCCCATACACTTTGTGCCTGTACTAACTCTTTACTCGTTTTCATTGTTTGTTCGTAAGTTCTTGCGATATGTACATTTGTAACTCCTGGAGTTGCTTGTAATTCTTTAATATTTTTGTATTCGGTATCTAAGCTGAAACCATTAAACCCTTCATAAAAACGGTGCCTAATCTTCGGGCTCAGTTTCTGCTTCGACATTTTAGAAACAACATCATCCTGCTTTTGTTTCATTAATACTTTTTTACTTACCTTGGATTTCGTTTGTGTAATTTGTGTAGCTTGTTCTGGTTCTTGAACTTCAACAATTACACGTACTTTCTCATTCGGACTAAAACCTTTTGAATTTTCTTCATTCATATTTTTATAAACTGAATTGGCAGAATCTTTAGCTGCTTCTTTGTTAAGATTATCTAAATAATCTTTTAGCCCACCTTTTGCTTTTTCATCTACATTGAAACTTGTAGATTGATTTTCCTTTGTAATTTGTGCGTATCCTGGTGTAGTTAAAAACATTGCAGCTAATGTAGTTGCAGTAATTACTCGAAATGGTATTTTCTTGCTATTGCTCATAAACTAAAACTCTCCCCTCGTATTCTTATAAGTTATTAATATATGTTAAGTCCAAGTCAAAAGTTTATAGATTTCAAAGAACTCCAACTTAAAACTTTAACTTCACATTAAAAAATCATAATTAATATCTAACTAACTAAAATATCTTATCGCTAATAGACTATTAATCTAATTTTGATTTCGCTTTATGCGTTTAGGGCTGTTAGTAAAAGCAAGCAATTAAGTAAAGCTAGTTCTGTTTCAGTGAACTCGTAACATGTTTTCTTTTATTGTTTGCTTTTGCTTCATAGAATACTACTCTCCATCCTGAAATTAAAACGGCTTAAATATAATGAATATTCTTAAAATTCTAATCAAATTATAATTAGAATTGATTTATTTGCTAATTTGAAAAAACATCCAAACACCTAAATATTAATCGTTAATTTTCAACAAAAATTAACATCTGAACTAGATATAAAACTAGTTAAAATAAATATTCTTCATAGGATAAACAAACGCCAATCCCTGTCCTAACAGTGATTGGCGTTTTCTATAAGAATACTTATGATGCTGTTTATAAATATGTAAAATTTTATCGAAAAACTTCTAATGATTCTTTTAATACTCCATTAAAAAACGTTATACTAATGGTAATGCGGCTGAATTGATTCAATTATCTCTCAAACTAGTTTTCCCATCATTGTATTCGATAAGATAACAGGGAAGAACGTAAGTTTTGCTAAAGTCCAAATGGAACTAAGTATTCCAGGATCAAATATTTATTATGAAAAGTCTCGAATCAATTTTCCATATCTTACTAGAACATACTCCAATATCTTTAGCTCTTGGAGTATTTCTTTAGATGTTCTTCGATCGTTTCAAAATAAAAGATTGTGTTCTGAGCTCATTATCGATGAGCCAATCACATTTGCATTGATAATGTTATTACGTGCAATCCGCTTTGCTAAGGAAGGCATCGTAGGACCTCTTAAGTCAACAGAAACCTCGTCAACTGTAAGTACAAAGCCCATGTGCCAATAGAGTTCAATTGAATAATTATTGCATATTTATTCCAAGTATAGGCCAACAGATAATTTCTTGTTTCACCTACTATTGAGATGAAGAATAAGCTTAAGGAATTCCTTAAGCTTAAAGATCTTACTTCTAAAGTTTTACATTCACTTTTTGAGAGGATTACTTGTAACAATCAAGGTAAAATTCGTGTCAATTTAACTTCGTAAATCCTTTTCAAGAAACTTAAAAAGACAACTCCCAATTGGTTTGATAATCCCCATATGGTAAACATTTAAAAGAAAGGTGCTATACTGTCTACTATAAGGGGAATTTTTTATGGGGAAAATTAGAAAGACATATACTAAAGAAAAAGAAATAACCAATCTACTTAAATGGTACAACTGAATTAATGAGCGATCCCATCCCACCAATATAAATTAGATACTTCACTGTAAACAAAAACACTTTCATTTATAGACTCGCGAGCTATATCGCTCTTGCTTTTTTGCCAAATGTAATTACTGTCATCAGATTTTTTGATTGTTTCAAAGTTACTAACATTTACATTTGTATATATAGTAGAATTTTTTTTATTTATCGCCGTTAAAAGCTGCATATATTTTTCTTCTAATTCTTTATTAAAAAATCTTCGGTAATTCCAGATTGCTAAGAGACATTTTCGAAATTTCTCATAATCCTCAGCATTTTTCATCTTTAAAGCCACGTTTAATAATTCTTCTATTCCCAAATAGGTATTATTTGTTTCACATTTTAACAGTCCAATCGCATAGCTATAATCTAAATAAAGATGTTGAATAAATAAATTAGAAGAGTTGCTCATTGCTTCAATTTGATTTTAATGTTTTTCAATAAAGGTTTCCGCATCTTTAATTCTACCTAATTTTACATAGCATTCAATGATCCTTGGAATCCCAATAAAAACATCATCACGTTTAATTAGCCAATTATAATAGGAATCAACAACGTGTAAATCCCCAGAATCCATGAGAGCTACATATCGATTACCTGCGGCACGATCCTTCGTTATTGAAGAATCGCATTAGTTAGTTTAATAAGTTGGCGAATAAATATAATCAGTATCAGTATCAATAACAAAATCAATTTCGATTTCATCATCGAAAGGCAACTGTTCAAAACGGTGTAATCGACAAAAAACATCTGGTAGATTCCTAATGTCATTTACCATACTTAGTGCCTGTAAATATTTTTGTTTCAATTCTTTTTTAGAACATTTCCTACCTGTAAGTAGTGCTTTTGTAAAGTATCCGTCAATTTCAATGTTCATAATAGTCACGACTGATTGCTAACCAATCCATATAGCTTAAATTTTTATTATGTAACTAAAGCATCAGTTCGTATTATAAGGTCATCCAGTTTAATTTACTGGTTGACCAATTTTTTTATGGTCTTATGATTAAAGTAGTCGGGGCAGAACGAAGCATCAGTGGGGCTTAGATCCCGTCAACTAAACAGTTCACCCCCTACTTATAGAAACATGATTTGGGCTGGTTGGGACAAATATCCCGCATAACAAGCGAACCTATGACACTATGAGGGAGTATTAGGGGAACCGATAAATTTAATAGCTTTAGGAGGAGATAGATTATGAATCCAGTAGTTGGTCTGGATGTCGCAAAAGGAGAAAGTCAAGTTCAAGCTTTTTTAGATAAAAAGACTCCTATAAAAAAAGTTTTAAGATTTCGCATACAGTTGAGGGATTTGTGCAGCTTCTTCAATTCTTTCAGAATATCGAAGAAATAACGAATACAAAACCAGTAATCATATTGGAATCGACAGGACATTACCATTCACCAGTTATCCAGTTCTTAGATAACTCAAATTATATTTACATCGTACTTAATCCATTAATCTCTTATCGAGCTAAAAGCACGAGTTTAAGAAAGGTAAAAACTGATGCCATCGATGCGTTCCACCTCTGCGAGCTGTATTACAAAGAAGAGTTAGAGCCATATAAAAAGCGTGGTGTACAATTACTAAACCTTCGAAATTTAACAAGACAGCACGATCAATTAACAGGCATTAGTACTCAGTCAAAACTACATTTCCAAGCGATTCTAGATCAAGTATTTCCTGAATATCGGGGTGTGTTTGGCGACTTGTACTCTAATGTTTCACTCTTAACTTTACTAGAGTTTCCTTCATCTGAAGCTGTGTTACGAGCAGGTGAAGATCAACTAGCTAAACGTATTGCATCATTATGTACTAGTCGCTCTAAGCAATGGGCAAGCGAAAGGGCAAAACTTTTAATTACCGCGGCTGAAAAAAATCCGTTTCAAGTCAATCTTTATAGAAGCCTTATTATTTCGCTTGAGATGCATATCAAAATGGTTCTTCAATACAAAGAACATCTATCCAATTTGAAAGCAGAGATAGATGTTCTCGTAAAAGAAGTTGAAGAATATACTATCATCCAATCAATTCCAGGTATCGGAGAAAAAATCGCGGCAACGATTATCTCTGAAATAGGTGAAATCAATCGGTTTGATAATCCTAAAAAGCTTGTGGCTTTCACTGGAGTAGATCCAAGTGTCTTTGAATCTGGCAAATTCACAGCCACTAGAAACCGTATTACAAAACGTGGTTCTAGTCGATTGAGGCATGCGCTATTCATGGCTGTTCGGTGTGCAATTCGTGATACTCGTAAGAGTAAGACAACTGACGAAATCATCCCAAGAAATAAACGAATGCGACAATATTATGATAAAAAGCGTGAAGAAGGAAAACCTTTTAGAGTAACAGTAATAGCTTGTGTAAATAAACTATTACATTGGATTTATGCCCTGTTAAAAAGCAAGTCTACTTTCCAGGATCTAGCTTAAAATCTAACTCAGCCACCATTACCATAATATTCCAATTCCTATATGAGTGGAAGATTATTTGGCATGTCAAAAATAGTATAACATGAGTTACATATTTTTTTTATTGAAAATTATTGACAAACTATTAGCTGGTTTAGTTACATAAGAAAAGTGATTTATTTTTAATTTCTTCTAATAAAGTAATCATCTCTTTATTTTGTTTAATTAATTTGCTATTTTGCTTTCTAAGATTTGCAAATTGAACGATACACACTATTAATATTATGATTATTAATATATTCATCGTACACCTCCAATTTTTATAGGAAATATTTCAACAAAGTCACCTAAAAACCTTTGCATCGAAGGCGTTTATTTTACTCTTATTCTAAAGGTATTTTAAACAGAAGCAGGGAATAAGAATACGAGTTGTACCTAATAGCTCGTGATGTGCAACTAAAGCATTCGTTAGTTCAATAATTTGTTTGTGATTAAAAAAATAGACTTTAACTTTATATTTGTATAAATTGAATTGTGTAATCTTCATTGATTAATGTTACATTTATATAGAGAGACTCCCTGTCTAGAGTTCTCTCTTATTTTATTTTTAAATTCTTATCTAACTTAAGCATGCATTAGTTGCATAGGGTTTATAACTTTTTAAGCCCAATCGAGTTTTACGGCTTCTCCATGAAGTAGCTCCCAGGAACGTGATGTTTCGTTAAAGCGATAGACCGAAAGAAGTTCGTCTTCAGTAAAGCCGTCAATGACGCCTTGCTTCGTTGCCCCAAAGCTATACTCATGTTCTATTAACCACTCAAAATCAAATACTCGTTCCCATCCATATTGTTCAGGGAGAATGTCTTCGTGTGATTCTTCTTCCGCAGTAGTTAGTCTACCTTCGTTCAGTGGTACATGCCAAGCGTCAAAACAACTCCAAAGCACGTCAATTTCGCTATGCTCGAAGACAAACAAATAATTTTCTTTATTCCCTTCTTCAATGTCCCAGTCCATTGCACCGTCGCGGTACCCTTCAGGAATTTCTTCCCATACCCATATCAGTGCTGATGCACTCGTATCACGGATGCGTTTCTTGTAAGATTCGAGCATCCAGATATACTGCGTTCTCATCGACTCATAGGGTATGAAAGACGGATCAGCAACGTAAGAGCCACGTTGACGACAGGCACCCCACCAAGCTGGCTTTTGAAATGTGTACATTTTCATTCTAGGGATCCTCCTTTTGTTCGTCATTTCCTTTAGAATACAAATATAAAGCTGATTAGAGTTTCTAATCAGCTTTATACTGCTTTAATAATGACTATCGAACTGTGCTTTATGCAACTAACGCATCATATAGTTGAATAACTGTTAGATTCATTTTTTCTTCATATGGTCTTAGTCTTTTTTGATCTATTGAAGTGAAATGTCTTTAAATCCTTTAAAAACTTCTAATTCCAGTGATAAGGTTTCTTTCATTTTCTTGTAGCATTTTTCACTACATAAAGCAAAAATACCATCAGTTCCTTCTGACTTGGCTTCAGAATCTTTCCCTGATACAATCATTGGAACACTTGTATTTCGAGTTCGGAGACCTATATGAATAATTTTCCCTTCACTTTCGGTAAAATCTTCATCTTCTACAAACTTAACACTTAACGCAAATACTTGCTTGTCATTCTTAATTTTTTTCATACACCAGGCACACCTAAGCATTTAGTCACCTTCCATCACCAGAAAATTTTTATGTTATTTATTTATTTATTTATTTATTTGATAGTTTCGAATGTTACTCTTATCAACCAGTATAAGGGTAGACATTCTCTATCCTGAAACAAATTCCTTCTTAAACTATTTTTTATTATTATAGACTAGGAACTGACTTTAAGATCCCGAGAGTTATTCAACTATCGCATGCGTTAGTTTAATAAATATTAACTTCAATAAGAAAACCTTTACTGCTGTTCATCTTTGATAATAATGTATATTGCACGCTTTCGAAATTTCTTTCACATACATAAAAAGTTGCGTTTGAGTATTCGATAAAATTTACTAAAGAGGAAAACAATTTGCGTGCATTTTGAAAATCAAAATTTTTCATTTTTACGTTAACGTAATATATATTCTCTTTATAGTCTTTAGTATAGGTATCCACAACTTTATCTTCATCCTCAAAAAAATCTACTATTTCAATAGCTATACCTTGTTCATATTCTAAATTTACATCTTTGGATAATTCATATAATCTTTCTTTGTTCATAAATTTCCATCCTTTTTTTTCTATCTATTCTGCCAACTAAATAATAAAAAGTTCCATAGTTAGTTCTCTCCTGTTGACACTTTAGTGTAATTTTATCAAAATTCCTTATTCAACTAAACTGCCATTCGTATTATATGGTTAGCCAGAATTTTCTGGTTGACCTATTTTTTATAGGTTATATGATTACAGTAGCCAGGGTAGAACGTAACTGCCAGTGGGACAATGATCCCGTCGACTAAACTGTTCTCCCTCTACTTATAGAAACATGTTTGAGGCTGGTTGGGACTTGATCCCGAATAACAAGCGAAGCTATGAAACTATAAGAAGAGCTAGAGGTTACTGGTAAAAAAGAGTTAAGGAGAGATGTAAATGAATCCAGTAGTTGGTCTGGATGTTTCAAAAGGAGAAAGTGAAGTACAAGCCTTTTTAAATAAGAGTATTCCTTACGGAAAAAGCTTCAAAATTTATCACACAAACGAAGGTTTAAATTTCTTTCTACAATTTTTAAAGGATTTAGAAAACAAGACATTAGTTAAACCTACTATCATTCTAGAAGCCACAGGACATTATCAAGCACCTGTCATTCAATTCTTAGAGAAATACAATTACTTGTATATTATGATTAATCCTTTAGTGTCCCATCAGTCTAAAAAAACAAGCTTAAGAAAAGTAAAAACTGATGCCATGGATGCCTATAATCTTTGTAAATTGTTTTATAAAGAAGAATTAGAGCCCTATAAAAAGCGAGGAATTAATCTCTTAAACCTACGCCATTTAACGAGACAACATGAAGCGATAACTGGTATGTATATCCAAGCAAAGCTACAATTTCACACCATGTTAGATCAAGTATTTCCTGAATATAGACGTGTATTTGGTGACTTATTTTCTAAAGTATCTTTAAATCTATTAAATGAATTTCCCACCTCTGAGAAAGTTTTAAAAGAATGTGAAGTAAATTTAGCTGAGAAGATCCGTTCACTATGTAAAACACGTTCTTACCAATGGGCATTAAAAAAGCAGCTAAATTAAAAGAAGCTGCCATGAATAATCCTTTTGATAAAATTATTTACCAAAGTCATTTAATCAGTCTAAATATGTTTATTCAAATGCTTCTTCAATACCAAGAGCACCTATCTATCTTAGAGGAACAAATAGCTACTCTGACTAAAGATATCGAAGAATATAAGATAATCCAATCTATTCCAGGTATCGGAGAAAAAATCGCTGCAACGATACTCTCTGAAATTGGTGAAATAGAACGGTTTAATCATCCAAAAAAATTAGTAGCCTTCGCTGGAGTTGATCCTAGTGTATTTCAGTCTGGTAAGTTCAATGCCACAATAAATCGTATTACCAAAAGAGGTTCAACTAGGCTCCGTCACGTTCTATATATGGCAGTCCTTTGTGGAATTAGGAGTTCCAGAAATAAACGATTAAAAGAATTTTATGATAGAAAACGTGTGGAAGGTAAACCCGCAAAAGTCGCAATAATTGCTTGTGTAAATAAATTATTACATTGGATATATACTCTTTTAAAAAGGAAAGAAACATTCCTTGATTTAAACTAAATACCAATATTATGAAGTAATAACAAAAACTTCCAATAAGGTAGTGGAAGGCTATTTGGCATGTCTATTTTTAGTATAACATGTGTTTTATAAGATTTTCATTGAAAAATATTGACAACTATTAGCTGGTTTAGTTGTATAAGGAGATTCAATATCCTGCTAAGCCAGGTCCAGCAATCACTCTTAAAAAAGCTAGACTAAATAGGAGAATGGGTGATTATATATTAGTAGATAAAAAATTTGAATTTTAGGAGCCTGGTTAATTATGACTGATTTAGTTAAATTGCCGAAAGCTGCTGTCTTTGGAGCTGCAAACGGCGTGATGTTCATGACTTTTTTTGGAGCGCTTTGGGCTTCCATTGGTATTATTGGTTCACATGGACTTGGAGCTCCATGGTTACTTGTTCTTTCGTTTGTAGTGACATTAATCTTACTCATCGGAGCCATATCGCTTTTTGGTAAAGCCCGTAACATGAACAATGCTTTTATACCAGAAGTGAGTGAACATTGGAAAAAAATAAATCGAAAATTTGGTTTAATCTTCGGTCTAGAAGGTCTTGCGATATTTATTGCAGGTGTGATTTGTAACATAATCAACCATTTTGAGGTCTTTTTCCCTATTATGGCTATTATTGTCGGTATACATTTTTTTCCTTTAGCTAAATTGTTTCGAGAAAATTTTTATTATGGTACAGGTGGAGTGCTCTGCATTATAGGCGTTATTACTTTCTTATTACCAACGAATGTCACTGTTAGCAATGTAAATCTAATTGCGACGTCTACTTTTATCGGTTTTGGCTCTGCTTTATCACTATGGTTGACAGGTCTGAGAATCTGGATAACTATACTCAAACAATTGAAACAAATATAAAAAAGAGCGATGAGATGACGGGTTTAGTTCTAAGATGTTTTAGCATTGTTAACCCCCTTCTCGCGGATCAATCTAGTATCCGCTTAAGAAATAGCTTCTCTTTAGTTACTCAGTTCACGGATGACCCAAGTAGCACTATTTTTTCTTTGAAGAGATGAATTGAGGATAAACCAGTCAGCCTAAGCAATCTTAAAAACCACTCAACTTTTAACTAAACCAGCTAATAGTTTGAAAAAGTTGTCTAGCTATATCTTGGAATAGTCTTGATTTTTAGTTAGACATATATCCAATGTAAGAGCTAGTATCAACGGATCCATTGGCTGGATCATCTTCATTCCAATTATTCTAACCATCGTTCTATACTTTTTTTTCGAATTAATAACTCATGACTATTAAGGTGTGCATTTATCTGCTTTATTTGGTATGCTTAACGGACAGTTATGGACCGGGTCCACTAAACTGAATGAAGAAGAGGGTAAAACATGGGAAAATTGAATGCAGTCGAAAAATTGCAAAAAGAATTAATGAAGACGCGCGAAGCGATCGATATCGTCAAGATCATCTTAGCGAAGAAACACGACCCTCATCTCGAAGAACAGTTGAAAAGATTAATCACCGAACACAATGAAATTGTGACACAAATCAAGAGCATCCAGTAAGGATGCTTTTTTTTCTTATCGCCCTCTACTCGTAACCACCCGGACGCTATCTATCTAGGTCAACCAGTCCATCCATATTTTATGTCATGACTTTTTCATTTTTGAATGGTAACATTTTTACACATTCAACCAAACTAAAATGATATCTTTCTTTTTTACACAAACCAGAAATGACCGAACTTCAAAAATAAATTAATTTAGTCAACTAATTCATTGGAGATTTACACCAGTTTCTTCTATTATATATGTCTTTCTTATCGGGTATTTATATGATTAAGTATTTTCTCCTTTATGTAATCCACAATAGATAACTCCGATTCATTGGCAAGTTTATGCAATTGTTCTTTTACGTTTTTGGGAATATTAATTGTTATACTCTCAAAATCTGTGCCTATATAAAGACCATTGTGTCGTAACTGAATACTTCCTTCAATTAAAAGAGTTTCTAAAATTTTAAATGTCTCATTGTAATTATCAATTGATTCTTTATCCAGTTGAATAAATAATGGTTTAATTTTAATATGGACTTTATTCTTCCCTTGCTCTATATCTATATTTTCAGTACCAATGAAGTTATAAATAAAATCAAAAATTCGATAATCTTTACTTTTAATATTATTTAGTATTATAAATTCAAAAGTTGCGTAATGTTTCTTTGTAACTCGTTTGAATGTCCCTACTTTATAGATAGGTTCATAACCACTAGCCATAATAGCAGCTCCTACTAATTCTTTACCATGAGCAGTCATCAGAGTAGGTATATTATTTTCAATTCGAATAATACGGCCATAATCATTCGTTAATTCATTTCTAAAAGATTGGTACAAATAAAATTCTTTATTCTTTGTAAAGAATGATTTTCGTTTCGATTTACTCTTATTAACATAATCTGATTCTTTTAAACTAGTTAACGATTCGTTAGAAACAAAATATGTAGGTTTACCTTTAAAATCAAATTTCGATGCAGCTAATGAGCCATCTTTTATATATTTTTGAAGAGTAGTTACATGTAATCCAACGATTATCGAGACTTCTGATAAAGTATATCCTTCTGGTCGCTTATATTCCGAAGCAAATGCTTCTACAACAGTTTTATCAAACTGCATTGTACCTTCTATTCGCCAGTTATCTTCATACTTTTGTTTCAACTTTCCATTACGAACATAATAATAAATTGTAGAAGTTGAAGGTTGTTCACCCCACTCTTTACCTAAATATTCAATAACTTCTTTTGTAGTTAAGACCTGTTCGCTTTTTTGATATTCTATCAATGTTGTAACCTTCCTTCTAAAAATTTTTATTAAGTATATCTCCGCTTTTTACAATATAGTGGATCTATTCTATAATCCTTTTCATGTTTTTTTATTAAATTTTATAAATAGTATTATTAGTAAAAATTGGAATTATAATTATTATACTTAAGATTCATTTTTATGTCTAACACTACTAAAACTTTAAAGATAAAGTTTAAATACGTAATATTCAATATCAATATAGTGTAAAAGAATGGACGATTATTTTACACTTATATAATTTAGCATATATATTAATTTCTTTAACTTTAATCTTTAACTCGATGGACATTCCTATAAAGTATATGTATAGAAAATAAGATTTAAATAGTTTAATATAGTAAGAAATAGTTAATTTTCTATTATTTGGTTATGAGTTGAAAGGATGTGTTTATAAATGAGGGTTCAAAGTTTATTTCCAGCTAATTATAATCAAGAAGTAATAGTTAATATAAATGATTACCCACTTTCACTAACTAATGAACAAATTCAAGTATTAGATCACACACATGAATTTGCAGAAAAGTATAAGGTAGATATTCATGAGGCATTTTCTGATATTGACATGATTTATCGTTTTGTTTACCAGAGGAAAGAAATTGGAGATTTATATGAAGATGATGAAATTAGTGGGAGTAAAAATAAACAAACGCGTAAAACTTACATAAAAGAACTTTTAACGTTTTATAATCATTTATTTGAGAATAAACAAATCTTATTAGAAGATACGTTTCAAACTGAAAGTCAAAGTATTTTACGTATCCTAGAACCTCGACATGTTCTTAATTATCAAAAGTGGTTAGTGGCGGCTCCATTTGGCCGATATAACAAACCTTATAAAAAGACAACAATCGCTAAAAAGACAGTTGTACTGAAAGGATTTTTCAAATACTTATATGAACAAAAATATATCGAACGTCCTCTCCATTATTCACTTGTTTCAGCTAATGTAACACGGAATGATCTGCCAAACCGTGATGTGACATATGAGGAAGTTAAACAAATACTGGACTACTACAAAAGCTCTCCACTTCATTACACAATATTAATTACACTAGCAACAACTGGTTTAAGGTTAGCAGAACTTGCGACTGCAAAATGGAAAGATATTTCAAAAGATCATCGAGGTTATTGGTTAAAGATTATGGGAAAAGGTCGTAAAGAACGAGAGGTTTATCTAATGGATTATGTGTTTGATGAAATAGTAAAGCTTAGAAAAAGAAAAGGATTAGTTATAGATTTAGATTCATTAGATGATTCACATTTAATTTTAACTAGCAATATGAAACCATATAGTCCAAATTATTTATCTAAATTCGTTTCAGAAATGATCAGTCGGACAATGTTCCCCTTCCTGCAACACCATTCTCGCAATGGGAAAATCTCTGCACATTTTTTCCGTCATTTTTATGCTATATTCAGTCGGGAAAATGGGGCTGATATATACTCTATTTCTACTTCACTCGGCCATGAAAGTATAAAAACAACTCAGATTTACCTAGCAAAACATGAAAAACGAGATACAAATGTGGGATTGGTATGGAAGAATAAAACTACATTCTAACTTTATATAAAATCATATCATATATAATAGAAGAAACTGAGTAACATATTTATAAAAAAGCATCCTAAAAAGGATGTTTTTAAATTTATTCAGAATCGAAATATAGTATTTTGCTTAACTTTAACTGTAATCTTCTTGTAGATACTAGGAATGTAAAGACAGGAAAATCTTTAGAGAGAGAACTTTCTCTCGAAGAGAAATATAAAAACTTCAAGCACAAAACAAACTTTTAATAGTAGAGAATGAATTGTTAAAAAAATCGAAATGATGGAAATGGACCACACAGCCGATCTTGTTGTTCAACTAAAGTATGCGTTAGCTTAATAAGACTTTATCTTTTATGATGGTGTTTTTATAGATGACTTCTTTTATTGAGTTATTGATATAATTGGAATGAGTTGGAACCTAGATTACATTAATCATTTTTAATATTTAGATAAAATTCACCTAAATCTGCATTATCCGGTAAACCAGATACTTGTCCATCTCCTAGTTCAATGATTACCCATTCTCCATTTTCCACTTTAGCGATGTCCATAGTGAAGAAATTGCTTTTAATATCTTGTGCAATTTCTAATAGTGAGTCTAAGTTAGGTAAAATTTTGCCGTAATCCCCCTCATCCCAATAATGAAGCATACTAATAGGTTTTCCATTAAGAAAGAATACACGAAACTCTTTAGAAAGAGGCATTTGACTTTGATGATGTTTCGTTAAGAATTCTAAGTTTAAAAACTCTCTAAAAACAATTCCTTCGTTTAATTCGGAACCTTGCAATTCAATAAATTTTTTTACAGTTTTCTCGACATTCTCTTTGTCACTTGCTTTAGGAATAAAACAAGCTTCTACCCAATCGTGCTTTCTGGACTTCACGAAGTCTTTAATAATAATAGGATTGTTTCCAAAGGTTTGAACTTTATCAAAAATTTTATTAAAATTTTCATCAATATCTTCTTTAAGAATCCAAGTTGTTTTGGGTGTTTTGTCTCTTATAACAGAATAGGATTCAGGTAAATAGTGACAATGTTTATATTCTTCTGGTGTATTTACTAAATATATATTTTTCTTTGTTAGTGCATTGTATAACATTTTATAATAATTAGGTGTTAACATCCAACCACGATAAATAGCTTTTTCGGGTTCCTCACTAATACTAACTTTATGTATAGATTTTTTACTATCATCAAAATATAATAAATTCTCTAATGCAATAAGTTCTGTTTTAATTCCCATATTTTGAGCTACTAAATATTCTTTTTTGTAATCAAAATCTACTTGATTTCTATCTAAGGGATCACTACAAAATAAAATTCTCAATTTTTCCCCTCCTTTATTTACATATTTGAAATGTATTCGATGCCAATTAAGTAATTCCTTGTTCAACTAATCTGCCAAATACTTAAATAAATAAAGCAGCCATTGACTGCTTCTGATATGCACCTATTGCTTGTCGTACTGTATCTACATCTTTAAAGTCCGAACAGGTTACTAAGGCACGGTTAACGACTACACAACCTACTGCTAACATACATTGCTTGCCTTCTCCTTCTGCTTCGGCTCGTATTAATCTTGCTAATACGTCTACGTCTTTTTCGTTATACTTTATTCGGCTCATAAAAAAACCTCCTTACCTCATAATATGAAGGAAAAGAGAATACTATTTTTGTAATTGAACTTCAGATAATTTAAATAGAGCGAAAAAATGATATTGCAACTCGTGTTCTTCAAATAAAGCATCAGTTTGTATTACATTATTTTCATCTAACCTTCAAATTAATAAATACTCCTCCAGCTATTACAGAAAATACAAGAATACCCAACCACATAAAAATCTGTGTTGTATTTTGAGAAAAAGGAAGAAATATCGATTCAATTCCTATGATAAAGAAAAATATTCCGTAGTATCGAGCTAATTTACTCTTTTCCTGCACTTGGCCTTCTTGGTACCCAGCAATTAGAAACAACATTTTCTTCTGCCAAATAAAAAAACTAAGACCACAAAAAAATAGAAATAAT
The DNA here is from genome assembly GCA_013200995.1 of Arthrobacter citreus. GTDB lineage: Bacteria > Bacillota > Bacilli > Bacillales > Bacillaceae_G > Gottfriedia. The sequence continues at coordinate 127,589 of CP053689.1, forward strand.
AAAGCTGCGATGGTATACCTAATATACTCTGGCAAGAACATCACTCCTTCTCTAAATACAAGTAATTCAACACATAATTTTATTCTATTTAAAATTATCAAATCCTTTCCTTATTGAACTCAACTGCCATTTAGTAAAATAATATTTGATCCTATTTCTAGTTTTAACACTCCTTTTTTAATCATGAATTTCGTCAATAATGCCTGGTAAAACACCAACTAATGGAGGGGATTTATTAATGTTATTATCAAATGCATGGAAAAGTTACTATAATGATAAGTTAATTGAAGGATACTCATCAACTACACTAAAAGCATATAGAATACAGTCAACACTCTTAATTAAACACTTCGATGATATTGAGATTGCTCAAATCACTACTGATGCTTTGAAAGAGTATCTTGTATTTGTTGGGGAAAAATTAAAACCTGCAAGTTTAGCACATCGAGTTCGTTTTATAAAATCCCTTTTCCGTTGGGCTCATGAAGAGGGTGAAATTCAAAGTAACCCTTCCTCAAAGCTTAAAGAACCAAAAGCTGGGACCAGAATTCCTAAATTCTTAACTGTTAAGGAAATTGAACTCCTTCGTGAAGCCTGCAATACTCCAAGAGAACATGCAATAATTGAGTTTATGTATTCATCAGGATGCCGTATCGGCGAAATTGTCTTAATAAATAAAAATGATATAAACTGGACAAATCACTCGGTAATAGTACGAGGAAAAGGTGATAAAGAAAGAGAAGTATACTTCAATATTCGAGCTGAAATTTGGTTATTTAGATACTTAAACGAACGACATGATGAAGATCCTGCATTATTTGTAACCGAAAGAGCTCCGCGTCGGTTAAGTATTGCTCAAACGCGTCATATGATTAAGCAGGTTTCTTTACATGCAGAGTTTAACAAAAAGATTTCACCTCACCAATTAAGGCATAGTTACGCAACTCATTTAATGGATAACGGGGCTCCAATTGAAGTAATCCAAAGTTTATTAGGTCACGAAAAAAGTGAAACAACACGAATATATGCGAAACTAAGTGGAAAGCAACGTCAAGATCAATATTGTAAATACTTTTAAAAAAGAGGACCCGTAACGGTCCTTTTAATAATCGTTCTTATAAAACTAATGCATCAGTTAGTTCAATAAGGTTTTATTCTGGAGTATAATCTACCCAACCCTTTTCAGAATGAACTTGAACTATTTTTCCATTCGTTGTAAATTCAACTAGTTTTCCGTCCACTTTATACTTAACTAATGTGAATGTAAACTTGGCTGAATCGTATTCAGGGTGGTTTTCCATATATGCAACATAGGGTGACATCGAATCTATTCCGTCGTGGATTTCATCATACAACCATTCGGTTTGTCTCGTATTGTATTTTTTAACTAAAAGTACTTCGTTATAAGTGTGATGTATCGCCTCTACTTTGGTTAACGTTTTAGTGATGGTTGACACTTTCTTAGTTTTTTGAGCACTCATTTTACTATAAGTATTTTGTATTTTAGGAAAGTTTGCAGCTAGAATTATAACAACAATACCTAACAATAGTATAAAACCTTTAAAACCTTTCCTTTTTCCCTTTCAACTTCAGCCATAATTATGTACACTCCTAACAAGATTAGTCCTAATATATAGATATTAAAGGTTTAGGGTGAATAATCCTTTTTACACATAATATTCAATGCCTCTTGTTCAACTAAACTGCCATTTTGTTGAATAAGAAAAAGCGATCCTCTATTGAAGAATCGCATCAGTACAAAATAAAGGCACAACTTATTTTGGTTTCCAACTTATTCTATTATTTTAAAATTAATTTCTCAGTGTTTTTGAATTGTTTATAGTCTTTAATAACTTCCTTATGAAATAATGTCCAGAATTCATTCGTGTTTTGAGGTATTTCGTCTAATTTAAAAAAGATTGCATCATTAGTTTCTTCAGTAGTTTTAACCAAAGAACCATTCCATTCATTAACTAAGAACAAGAATTCAAATAATTGGTACTCATCACCAAACTTATTTTTCTGACCATATTTCGCATTAGAATAGATAGAAATCACTTTTGCAGAAAGCACATCTAAACCTGTTTCCTCTTTTACTTCTCGAACTAAACACTCAAAAATTGATTCATCTAATTCGATAGAACCAGCAGGCAAACTCCATTTCCCCTCGCCTTTTCTCTTAATAAAGAGGATGTTTCCTTTCTGGTCTTCTATAATTGCCCTAATTGAAGGAACTATTAACTTTTGATTACCTACAAGATTTCTAAGCTTCCCGATATAAGATTCTTCCCAATTCATTGTTAATCCCCACTTTATTATCATTATCGTTAATAACTAAGGACTTAGTTCACGGATGCTAATTTAACTAACTTTGATTGCCCCCATTACTCTATTAAAAGTTTATTTCTCCAGTTATTTTCTTAGACCTTGTTCAACTAATCTGCCATTTTGTTGAATAAGGGAATGAAAAAAGACCACAATTTGTGATCTTACTTTTTCTTATGCAACTAACGCATCAGTTAGTTGAATAAGAACAGTTATTCGTTTTCGTAACAACTAATTGATAAATGTACACCTAACTCTCCTATTAACTTAAGAGCATCTGGTTCTAAAGCAAAATTGCATTGTTCTTTATAAAATACACCTATAACAAAATCAATATCTTCTACTCCACATTTTTTAATATCATCTATAAAATCATATAATGTCTTTGCAACCCAATAAATCTTATTATTATAATCCAAATACACTATTCCTTCAGGGGGACATAGAACACCTGACCCATATTTTACAGGTTGTTCCTTAAAAGGACCTTTTGTTCCAATTTCTCCTACTTCTTTTTTCTGAATCAGTTTTACTCCAGTTAATTCTTCTACCTTTTTTGGAGAAAATTTGTCTCCAGATAAATGACATCTAACATCTAATTCTTCTATCATCTATATCCTCACTTGTTTGATTATTTTACTAAATTAATTTGTTTTTAAATTAATTATATCTAAAAGTAAAAAAACCTTCATCAATTCTAACAAATAAGTAAATAAATAAAGCCGCATTAGCGACTCGAGAACTTATTGAACTAACGCATCAGTTAGTTTAATAAGTTGGCGAATAAATATAATCAGTATCAGTATCAATAACAAAATCGATTTCGATTTCATCATCGAAAGGCAACTGTTCAAAACGGTGTAATCGACAAAAAACATCTGGTAGATTCCTAATGTCATTTACCATACTTAGTGCCTGTAAATATTTTTGTTTCAATTCTTTTTTAGAACATTTCCTACCTGTAAGTAGTGCTTTTGTAAAGTATCCGTCAATTTCAATGTTCATAATAGTCACGACTGGTTGCTAACCAATCCATATAGCTTAAATTTTTATTATGTAACTAAAGCATCAGTTAGTTCAATAAGGTTTAGTCTCTATAAAGTAAGTTCTTCAAACCTACAGCTGGAGAATCTCACTCTATTATCGAAAAATATTGTATCTGGAGCATTAGTAGTAGAAATCGCATCCTCACCATACCATTCCCATTTATTGACAAAATTTTTAAGTATTAACTCCGCTTTTGAAATATTTATTGGACTAACTGTTTCAATATCAAAAACTATTTTATACCAGCCATCAAACTTCCAATACGCTTCTTTTAAAAATAGCTTAAAAGAAGACATATATTTGTCATTTAATTTTAAGCATTCATTCATTATTAATAAAGCCTCTTCTTCGTTGTTACATTCTATAAATAATGTAAGTCTGATCATTTTTCCTCCCTAAAACCCTTTAGTGATAATTGTATTTAAATATAATTCTACAATACTGCCGTTTACTTTAATAAGAAAAAAGCTACCGAAGCAGCTTAAGTTTGTTCAACTATTGCATGCGTTAGCCATCCATGAATCCTCAGATTCACAACAGTGAATGGAAGTTTATATCGTACTCCCATGGTAGTTGAATAGAGATTCCTATTTTTTTAACCCACTGTTTACCATGAATTCTTCATATGCTTCATCTATTTTCTTTTTGCAAATTTCTTTCCACAAGTTTTTAAGATCATTAATTTTTTCTTGACTAACATTTTCGGGCTCCATGTCTCCACCGAAACCAATATGTGATTCTAAATCCGAAACTAAACCATTTTCATCCGCAAATGCAATTTCATTTGGAGCATATGTTACACCTCGGTTTGCACAATTATTTTCGATACAGTGAAAACCCGGTTTATGAACTTTTTTACAAAACTCTGGGACCACCTTATTTTCTTCATGTAAACAATATATCTCTAATAGAACATGGTTATAAGAAATAATAATCATCACCTTTCACAAAAGAAATGAGCTTTCAATATCTATACATGATCTTCAACTAAGGCATGCGTTAGTTCAAGATTATGGATAATTAATTTGGTGGTGTTTTTATTTAAATACACCTTTTCTTTTGGAAAGCCAATCTTCTAAGGCATCGTTGTGTTGTTTTGTGAATAATTTCGGTATTTGGTCTATTGGGAAGTATTTTAAATCTAAAGTCTCAATACCATCTGCGGTAAGTTCCCCATCAATTGACTTGCATTGAAAAAAATGAGTGATAGTCTGAGCTTTATCTCCGTTCGGAAACTCACCAGAATATTTAGAGTAGACACCTATAAGATGTTCGACCTCAACATTTAATCCAGTCTCCTCAAGTATTTCTCGTTTAGCGGTTTCTTCAAGAGATTCTCCAAGTTCCATAGCACCACCTGGAAAACCCCACTCATTTCTATCTCCCCGTTTTTGTAAAAGAATTTCATTTCGTTCGTTATAAACAATACCTCCAGCAAAATTAAGAAATATTAAATCGTGCCCTACTTTTCCCCGAATATAACAAATGTAGTCCTTATTTGTAGTCATAAAATTCCCTCTCATTTATATATAAAATACAAATTAATTATATATAAAACAAAAAAAAATGGTAATAAAAATGATGTTATTCCTTATGCAACTAATCTGCCATTTTGTTGAATAAAAAATGGACTGCCGAAGCAGCCCAACGCTAACTAACTAATGCATCAGTTAGTTGTATAAGAACATTGTTATTTATATGTACTTTAGAATTAATCCCAATGATTAAATATAACATCTCCTATTCTTTCCGGTTTCCAATAAGCTAGTTGATTTAATTCTGCACTGTTCAATTCATTCACATTTTTTATTAAGAGTGGTTCGTTCAGCTCCTTCGTACTCAATACTCTATAAAATGGACTAAACACTTCTTTTAGTTGAGGATCATCTATAAATATAATTTCACTAAGATTAACGGTAGAAGCAAAAGCTAAAAATGGATAATGAGCATTCAAAAGTATATGAAAATGTTTATTGGAAACATTCACTTCCATTGCAAAAAAGTTTGTTGCTACTTGTGGTTCTTGAAATTCCAAAACTGTTCCTTCATTTTGATTTAAAATACTGAAACATAAACTTTTAAATTGTTTGCCATCAATATTAGGAGGTTCATTTTGTTTTTCATAAAAGCCTGTTATACCATTAAGAAGTTTCATAGCTACCACCTTAAATATTTTCTCATAGAATATATTCTATTTCCTTATTAAACTAACCTTCAGAATAATAAAGTGACTTCAAGGAGTTATGCAACTAACGCATCAGTTAGTTGTATAAGGAAATCAACAATATACTTTAACAGAGCCAACAAATAAAATGTTTTGTTATAATTAAAGTGGATCAAGCAAGAAAGGAAAGGAAACAATGGAAAATAAAATTTGGAAAATTGGAACAAAAAGAGTTTGGTTTTATAGTTTCATATGGATGATCGCATCCTTTTTAGTGGTTTCAATTGGAGAATTCTTTTTAGAAGAAACTTCATCAACGGTTTTTGCCTTAAGTATGTCAGATAGTTATGCCGTATGGTATCTTGTTGCATTAGAACTCATTTTTTTACTATTCGTAGTCCCGTGGATGATAAAAAGACAGATTTGGAGAGCAAATGGGCTACCATCTGTGCAAACCATCGTTCACCAAACATGGAAATGGATTATTCTCATCAGTTTATTTCTGACAAGTGAGATCCTGATTGGAACCTTATCGTCACCCGAATCAATTTATGCCACCCTGATTCCAACTGGTTTTTATTATAATCCTGTCGTCACAACTTTGTTTGTAATTATTGTGATGCCATTATTTGAAGAAATCGTGTTTCGAAGACTCATTCTTGGTACATTTTTAGATGCAAAAAACAAGCTATGGCACTTGATTGGGATTAGTATCAGCAGTTTCAGTTTTGGAGCATTTTACCTAAACGATCTGCACGACCTGAGACTCTATCCATTTTACGTTGTGTACGGAATCCTTCTAAGTGCTGCCTATTTGAAAACGCGAAGATTATATATACCCTTGTTGATGCACCTAATGTACAACGTATTACTACATATAATCATGTTCGCCCATTAAAAAAATCATCTGCAAAATGCAGATGTTTTTTTATGGGCTCCGTTAAATTTAAATGTTGATTTTTGAAACTAAAAAAAGGTTTTCTAATTAGACAACTTTTAGGAACTCTTATTCAACTAGTCGAGTAGAATGGAGTCTCTTTACCTTGCGGTAAATTGCACTCCAAACCCTCTCAGAACCGTGCTTGCACTATTAATGCACACGGCTCCTCCAGTAATCATTTACATAATGTAGCTAATTTCTTTTCTTAAATCATAAATATTCACCTTAATCCTCGGAGAGGGTAGTGGAAATTTATCAAGAAATAGTCTGAATTTCTCCCATTTAAAGGATTTCCTTTGACTTCTTCTATTGAGCCATTTAAATACTAAGTTCTCGATTTTAACTTTGAAAATGTTAACATTTGGAATATTATCAGTGATGCAATAGTAGTTGAAGTAGCCTATAAGCGAGCGTTTGAATCTGTCCATGATTATATGAATATTATTATTTCTATTCTTCTTCAACCATTCTTTAGACTCTTTTACTTTACTTTGTACTTTCTTCCTACTTGATTTCCGTTTCACTCGAAACTTTCCTTGTTTACTTTTCCCGCAATAGTGCGTAAAACCTAGAAAATCGAAGGTTTCTGGTTTTCCATTTCCCTGATGCTTTCCAAGTTTCTCCGCAAGCCGCCCGAAAGGAATAATTTTGGTTTTATCTTCGGCTATTTCCAGATTAAACTTCTTGAGTCTTAATTTTAGAGATTGAAAGAATTCCTGAGCCTCATTCTTAAATTGAAAACAGCACACATAATCATCTGCATACCTTACTAGGTATGCTTGTCCCTCGCACTGTTTCTTAACACTTTTCTCAAACCATAAGTCGAGTACATAATGAAGATACACATTAGCTAATACAGGAGATATTACACCACCTTGCGGTGTACCATTATCTGTTTTGTATTTCTTTCCTTCTTCCATGTATCCACCTTTAAGAAACCTACCTATTATTCTTAGTAAGTTTGGGTCAGCGATTCGCAGTTTTAAGAATTCCATCATCCATTTGTGGTCAACGTTGTCAAAGAAGCCTTTTATGTCTACATCAACTACATAGTTTACTGACCTCTTTTCAATATAGAAGTTCAGTATTTTCAAAGCATCGTGGCAACTACGATTTGGGCGAAATCCGAACGAACAGTCCAGGAAGTCAATTTCATAGATGGAGTTTAATATTTTCGTAACACCTTTTTGAACAATCTTATCTTCATGTTCCGGTATACCTAGTGGTCTTTTCTTCTTCGAATTGAGCTTCGGAATATACATTCTCCTAACTGGAACAGGACGATAGCTTTTGCTTTTAAGTCTCCTTACTAAATCCTCTATATTTTCTTTGAGATTATCACTGTATTGTTCTTTAGTTGTGCCATTTATCCCAGTTGCTTTCTTATGTGGTAATTCAATGTGACATTGAACTAGTGATTGCTTATCTAATAAATGTGCAAGAGATGTAAATTGCATTTTAGGATCAGATTTTGCTACTTCTGCTATCCTTAGTAGTTTTGTTTCCATTTGTTATACCTACCTCTGCGTGTAGTAAATGTGTCCCTATTAAGGGTGATAAACTGGTAGTAGCCTTTCCTCCATCGGCATTACCCAACTTCATAGGTACTACGCTACTATCCGACTCCCTACATCGGCATTTGGTTTCCTCACTTTTTATCGTTTGTACACCATACTCTTCTAAAAAAAAAGAAAAGACCGGTAGGGTCTCCCGAGTTGCCGTATCATATCAATGTATAACGTGCCAAGGTCTCTGACTCCGGAGAGGTTTTACCTTTCTTGCCTTTAACGAAAGGTAAAATGTAGCTTTCTGCTATGCTTAAGGCATCAGCCCTCTCGATTTACTAACATTTCGAAGCTCAATCCCTTCAACCATTTGGCTTTCGGCCCGCCATCTAACTGTCTACGCTTAAAGACTAAAGTTACCTTTAGCCCTCCAAGACTCGCTACGAGCGAATGGCTAGTTCTTACTCGACGGGAATCCCACCCGTTATATGATACGACCTATGCTCGGCCGCACAAGCATCAGTTAGTTCAATAAGAAATACTATGATCAATTCCTAAATCTTAGGTTATTAATACGTATAGAAGCTAATGAAAATAAAAAAGCTGCCCAGTAATAATAAGCAAATTTTAGAAAACCAATAGGAAACTATATCTGGTAGAGGGTAGAACATATCTCTCAATCTTTTATATTTTTCCCCATATAAAAAATCTTTCTTTTTAACGAATATTACCATATGTATTTGGAAGTATCCAAATAGGAAAAAACCTAAAAAATAAAAGAAATCTTCATTAATAATCATATTTATCGACCTTTTCTTTTTATATTTAAAAACAATACAATATCCGTAAATACTAATATGAAAAAGTATATAGACCATCCAATATGACCTGTTAAAAATGTGAGAATACTAATGACAAGTGCAAAAACGCCAAGCAATAAGAATAAATTCGAGCCATTAAATTTCTTCATTTTTTTCTCCAATTATATCCAAAAGAATTTATTTTAAAAATAATCATCACTAGTAATTTTATCATATTTCTTATGCAACTAATCTGCCATTTTGTTGAATAAAAAAATGGACTGCCGAAGCAGCCCAACGCTAACTAACTAACTAATGCATGCGTTAGTTGTACAACAAATTACAAATTTATATGTTTTTTAGCCTCTTCAACAATTTTAGTAATTAAAACGTCTTTTGTTATTTTTCCGATATTATCACCATACCGATAATCATCAATCATCTCACTAATTTCATACCACACAGATAATTCCTCATTAATGAAATGTTCACGTACAGTTTTATACATCTCATAGGCAAAATCAATTGCATTATTTTCATTATCAATAATTTTTTTCGCTAAATGGATTAAATAAGATTCCGCACACTCTTGATGTGAGGGTACACTTAAATTAAGTTCATTTAAAGTCCTATTAAAATATTCTTCGACTTCAAAAATATTAAGTGGCTCGTTGAGTGATGCTAAGATATTTAACGAATACGTTGAGTGATTGTTTAATAGCATTTCAATAGCCCAATTCACATAATCATTAGAAGTTACTTCGAATTCATATATTTTATAGTACAAAATTTTCGTATCCATGATAATTCATCCTTTAGTTCAAGTTATTTCACTATCGCATGCGTTAGTTGTATTAGAAGGCAGGATAATTTTTAGTTTAATTTCAACAATAATAACTTATTAAATAACAAATATTAAGTAATACATACATGCTACGAATATTGAACCGCAAAAAAGCAAAGTAACTACTTTCTTTAAGTACCATGGCAATAAATTTATCAGTGATTCAAATATTGCACCTAAAATTTCAGGACTATGCCCACTGAAAGTCTCATTATAATAAAACTCCTTGCCTTTAAATGATAAACTTATTATTCCTGTAAAAGTTAATATTGCGGTAATTATCACTAATATAGTCATGTTACTTCCCCTCAATGACTTCTATATTTTCTTTATATCATATCATTTCTTATTCAACTAAACTGCCATTTTGTTGAATAAAAAATGGACTGCCGAAGCAGCCCAACGTTATACAACTAATGCATCAGTTAGTTGCCTAAGTATTATGTATTAATTATTATTTGGATCATATTTTTCAAAATATCTTACCAAAATGAATGAACAAACTACAATTCCAATTATTACTCCTATAAATTCACTAATTCCCAATAATTTAGATATCATACTAAATACTAAAATAGATAAACCATTAATTACAATTTGTATAAGTATATATATTTTACGGTTCATTATTATTCCTCTTGTTTTTATTTTATTTATGAGAACAGTTTGCAGAATAACCACCTGGTAATCTTCAACTAAAGTATCAGCTAGTTGTATAAGATTTTCATTTCTTTAATTCGATGTTGCTTAATAAAGTGGGAATAGCACGTTTAATATAATTAACTAACTGTTTCATTTGCTCAAAAAAATGTTCATTATCAGGTTCGCCAATATTCACTGCTGTTTGTAGACCATTATATACCTCGTTAAATAAATGAATATCACGATTATACTGTTGCTTGATAAATTCTTTATGTAATTCACTCATACCAATAATAAGATCGAACTTATCAAAGCAAGATTCATCAAATTGTAATCGATTGAACCCAGTAGTATCAATTCCCATCTCATTCATTACATTAAAATGAATTGTAGAGTATTTACTAATATCGCTATTAGCCCTAATACCCGCAGATGCCACTTTAACTGATGTGTTATTCGTTTTTTCTAGATGATCTTTCATACAAAATTCAGCAATTACGCTTCTAGTAAAATTATCGGTACAAACAAATAGAATGTTCATTGTTGCTCCCCTCCATAAAACCTTAATACCCCTTTATTTATCAAAAAAATTTATTTTTATTATATCATTCCTTATGCAACTAAACTGCCATTTAGTGTAATAAAAAAGAGTCACCGAAGTAACTCTTAATCTTCAACTAATGCATCAGTTAGTTGCATAAGAAATGATTGTAGATACATATAGATATTAGTGAATGCTAAGTTTTTCTTCGCAATACTCGACTATATATTCATAAATTCCTTTATTCCCACATTTTTGGGGTCCTGTGTCACCTTTACTTATTAACTCATTAGCGCTGTTTAATGCACTAATGAATTTTCCACTTTGCAAATAAGCTAACATTTTCATCAAATCTACTTGATAAAAATCTGACTGTTGTAGAACGAATTTATTGAAATTTTCTACATTTTTTTCCATTGAATTTATAAACGCTTCATATGTATCAATTAATTCTATTACGGTTTGTCGAATATCATCTTTAATATTCTCTAAACTGTTTATCACAATCTCAATCTCTTTAATAGGATAGGTTGGTGCTACAAATGCTCCAATTGCTCTTAAGCTCATAGGTTCTTTTGTATTTTCCTTTATATCAAATACTTCCCAAAATAAATCATTTATTATATAAACTGAACGACCTTTTTTTAAAACCAAATTCTTTAGACAACTCTCTCATAGACTTTTCTTGAATTTTTTCAATTTCTTTTAAAAAAGTCTTTTGTTCTTTTTTCATAATAAATCCACACCTTATCTCATTTAATTCTTCAAAAAAAGTCTATATAAATCCTCATATTCAAATATTATTTTAACAAAAAAACACATCATTATCATATGACTAAACAAGAATCCTTATTGAACTAATCTGCCATTTTGTTCAATAAAAAACGAGCCACTTTTATGCCCCGTAATCTTTAACATACGCTTGCGTTAGTTGCATAAAGATACCAACAAAAATTCAAGTCATTTTTTTAAAATTACTTTTTCTTGCCAGACCTTCATTAATTTTTTGTGATATTCCTTTGGCTTTTCGACTAAAAACCAATCAATTGAATGTGCTGTTGTAGGCATCGATTTGTTCCGACGAACTCTAATCTTTTCGTGATTTGTATAGTGCGGATAAATCACTGTGGATTTCATCCCTCTAACACTGGAATATTTAATGCTTTCTATTTCATTCCAATAAACCTTATTACCGTTCAAATCAATTACAATTCCTTCATCATCCCAATAAAATCCCTTACCTTCTTTTCTTTTCCTCCAAAGGTAAATAGCATAGCCAATAAAAATAAATGGAAAAATTAATGAAATCATATATGTTAAAGAAATCCCTTCTTTTAAACCCAAAATGAACAGGAGACACCATAATAATCCAATGCTTATAAAAGCTAATATTGGTAGCAAAGAAATTCTATACATTCTAACTTGTTCCAGATATAACAACACCTTTTATACTAATTTATTTTTATTTTATCATTGAACTAAAATGTATTAATCAATCAAAAGGCTCATGAAATCGAAAAATTCTTATTCCACTAAACTGCCATTTTGTTGAATAAAAAAAAATCGACTAAACAGCCGTTCATGTTGTTCAACTAATGCATCAGTTAGTTGAATAACTTCACAGGTGTGGGAAGCATAAAGTAATACTCTACTATAGGTAAAAGTGATGATTCTAGTAAATAATCAGAAATATCTTTTGCGTCTATTACATTAGTACTTGTTTCTACTAATACGTTTGATTCATATGCGTAGTATCCTTTATTGTGTTGAATATATGAAATGATTGATTCTTCATCATTTGACAATTCGGCTTTATTTAAAGAATACAGTAAACTTTGTTTTTCACTAAGATACAATTTAATAAGTTCTTGTATATATTCATCTACGTTTTCAAAATCTTTAGCTTCCTTTAGTAAAACTTCATCAGTTAGAGCCAAATAAGACTCAATAGATGTATTTTCAATTGAATTTAATAAAACTTCTTGAATTAATTTAGAACGAATATAATTTCGGTTCTTTAATTCTGATAAAATCACCTTTAATAATATGTCCTTTCCAATGACAACGGGATTTCCAAATCCTGAGTGAAAAAGAGAATTTTTAATTAAAGTCATCTGTTCGATATGATTAATTCCATTTTCGTTGATTACCACTTCATGCTTCCAAATTTTCATATGATTAAAAAGAGAATCCAGATCCATTTTGTTTAACTTTAAATCTGAATGAATTAGGTCTCTATTCCAAAAATCTAATTGATCTAATCCTAATGCTCCAAATAGAATTTGTTCAATTAACTTAAATTTTCCTGTACAGCTTAAAATTTCAATAACATCCTCAAACAAACCAGGTATTCTATCTAAAATGTTTTTAATTTCGTCAGATTCCTTAATCAGTTTGATTGTCCATTCGTGATGAGATTGGTTTGATATTCCCTCAAAGCAATGAGAAAATGGTCCGTGACCGATATCATGTAGTAGTGCAGATATTAAAAGTATTTTTTTTTCATAATCTGTAAATTCATTATGAAATTTACTAATAAATATAGAAGCCAGGTTATGTACGCCTAGACTATGTTCAAGCCTAGTATGAGTTGCATTAGAATGAATAAAAAAAGTATTTCCCTGTTGTTTGATATATCGTAATCTCTTTAATACACTTGTTTCGATTAAAGCTAGAATTTCTGGATCTTCAATAATTATTTTTCCATGTACTAAATCTTCATAGTTCATTTTAATATCCAAATTTGAAACTCCTATTCTTTATTTTCTTAATATATAGATTATATAACAAATACTAATTTCCTTATTCAACTAAACTGCCATTTTGTTGAATAATGATTTAAGAATTCTTTAATAAATCTAATCTTAATTTAGTAATAATAGACTATTATTCAAATTTTGGATTACTCTCTGATTTTTCCATATATAATTCATATTCTTTTTTCTGTTCTGCTGTCATTGATTCTGGTTTACTAGCATCAATAACATGTGCTCCGTTAGGTGTTTTGATTTCAAAGATACTTTGAGAAATATCGACATTAAAATCAAGTTTACTTAATTTAGAACTTTCAATTTGAGTATGTTCAGGATTAATTTCAATTTCTCTTACTAAAAAATCTGTTTTTTTATCAAACCATAGTTCTATTTTTTCTGTTTCTGACAGTTGAACTAAATATTTATTAACTGTACGTTTAAAAAAGGTGTCTGTTCCAAGGTCTTTTATTTGTGAAGAATCCAATTCTAAGAACATTTTTTTCGCCTCTAAATATCCTTCACCATCGTTTTTTTCGATCAGGAAGATATTTGATGTCTTATCGTATGAAGCAATGATTTTTCCATCTGAAATCGAATAGTTTCCATTTTCCCACTCATCTCTTTCCTTTTTTCCAGAAATATAAGTAGTAAGAATATGACCATTCTTATACTTTTCAACTGCCATAAATTTAGTCTCAGATGGGAGATCATCCATTTTCTCAAACTTGTCTTTAAGTAACATATTTAATGCCGTTTCAATTGATGCTTTGACGGGTGGAATAGTCATTGAACTGAAACCCAATACAATGATTACACAACAAGCTGCTACTGGTTTTTTCCAACTCTTCATTGATTTTTTTTTATTAATTGTTTGTTTTAAAACTCTTTTTACTTTAGCCTTTTCAAATTCACTTACTTCCATTTCCTCAAATTCATTTACATCTATGTCAATTTCATTTAATAATGCATAAATATCTTTCATACTATACTACCTCCTAGATTAAGATTCGTAGCTTTTTTAGAAAGTTTCTTTTTTCCCCTATAAATCCGATTATCAATGGAAGCTTTAGTCAAACCGAGTTTTATAGAGATATGCTCCGTTTTTAATCCCAGAAAGAACTTCATTATAAAAATATCTCGATCAAGTGGATCTAATTGATTGATTAATTTAATTAGCTCAGATTTGTCTTCCAATTCAATTAATTCATCTTCAACTGATTCTTCAGCATTCAAATCCATATAATTTGAAGGGAACTCTTTTTCTTTACTAATTCTTCTGTAATAATCAATCGACTTAAACTTCGCAATCGCACAAATCCATTTCTTGAAATCACTTGAATTTCCATCGAACTTTTTCGAATGGCTCCATATTGAAAGAAAAATATCATTTATACATTCTTCTATAATTCCATCATTTTTAAGGGGAGCGAGGACTTGATAAGCCACTCCCTTTATTAATGGCAAGTATTGATCAACTATATATTCTAATGCATCTTCTTTTTGTCGCTGTAATCGCTGAATAAAATTTTTATCATTAGACTTCATTTAACCATTCCCTTATTTTTTTGGTAAAAGATTTTACATATTATAAAACGTATTAAAAACGATTTTTTCTCACAATTTCAAAATAAAAAAAGCATTACTTCTTGATTATCGAAGTAATGCATGTTTAATTCTATTTTTAATTTAAAAAGACCTTTTTTTGTTAAACTAGCAGTATTTAATCTATTAAACCAATAAAATTGGTTCGAATTCTAAATTTCTGTCCAACTTATTTTTCTTAATAAATTGGAAGAATTCTTGCGAAACGAATATTATTCTTGCACACATATGACCGTCCCCAAAGGTTTCAGAAGACTTAATTATATCTACGTCTATATTGTCAAATATATTTTTTTTGAATTTCAAACCTCTGCCACTAGTAATAAATTTGGTTCCCCCACATTCTTTACAGTGTAATGTGCTAGCTATTGTATCATTTTCTGATAACATTCCAGGATCAAGTTGAACATTGATATAAATTTGGTGTACATCATCAAGTATTACATTATCTTTAGCACTTTTTTTAACTTCATAAAAATCAATACCTTTTAGTCTGCTCTTTTGCAATTCGGTCTTAGCTTTGCTACTAATAAATAATTCATCTTCAATCCAGTTCAGAATTAAAAAATTCTTACTTGACCATTTAGGTGTCTTTTTTAGTCTAAAACTATCTTTCTGAACGAGTCCACGACCGCAACCATCACATAAATTTTCATCGTTATAGGTGATGTGTTCATACGCCATATTTCCTTCTGGCTGAGGATATGCCCATCTCCATTTACTTCTGACACTTAGCCATTCCGCATTTATAAACTCTTTCGGCGAATAGATAGTTTCCACTAAAGATAATAAATCATACTGGTCAGCATTTTTATTTATTTCTTCCCAATGTTCATTGTCTTCGAAAATTTCAAAAACACCGATACCATACTCCAAATCAAAAGGAATTTCATTTAAAGTAAGAAATTGTTCGAGCTTTTTGTTCCCTTTACTAAAACAATACCTATGTTTAAATCTCATATTCTCCTCCGTTGTTTTAATACAATAATCAACCAATTCATTTAAGCTATTTTACCATATAATTTTTAAGGTTTTATTAAAAAACTTTCAAAGTCTTATACAACTAAACTGCCATTTTGTTGAATAAAAAATCACACTTAGTTAGTTCCTTTGAGCATTTAATAATATCAAATATTAGTTGGTGCAGTTCGTAAGGTATTTGCCTCAATATCCTCTTCATCTAAACTATATAACTTAGAGCTTATGAAAATTAGGCACACCACTCCAAGTACACATCCTGCAATTAAAAAGTAAAAAGATGCTCCAAAAAATTCTGATAAAACACCTGCAATAGTTGTACCCAACGGAATAGTTATCCAAGCAATCATTCTGAATAGACTGGTACACCTACCTAAAAGATAATCGGGAACAATTATCTGTCTTAGAGTCACTGTTTGAATATTCCATGCTATTAGTAAAAATCCAACAATAAATTGAGTAAATAAAATTACGATAGGCTCCTTAGAAACTATTAATAAAAATGGTGGAAAAACCTGTCCGATTGTTGAAATAGCAAGTAAAAATCCCATACTGAAACGTTTTTTTATTCTCCCAATAGTAATCGCACCAACGACCATCCCACAGCTTAAACCAGCCATAATTATTCCAGCCCAATTTGAAGCTAGATGTAATTCATTTTTAATACGGAATAGTAAAGCAATGTCTATTCCAGGACCAACCAAATTTACTAGCATTGAAAATAATGCTAATGTTCGTAATAATTTAATTTTCCATACATACTCTAAACCTTCTCGAACTTTTTTATGTAATTTAGTTTCATTTTTAGATTCATCGTTTTTATTTACTGAAGCTGAAAAAGAGGCACGAATAAAAAAGATCGTTAATATCGATATTACATAAGAGATAACATCAAGAGATATCGTATTCGCTGCACCTAATATTGATATCAGTAAACCAGCAATTATAGGTCCTCCAATTCTACTTAGGGAAAACCCCATCTGCAATGCACTGTTTCCTTCTTGTAGTTCTGCCCGATTAATGATGTTTGGTAAGCATGCCCCGTAGGAAGCATCAAATATTGCCGAGAATACACTTGTACCTGCTTGTACAAAATACAATAATAATATGGGGATATCTCCACTGAATACATGTATTAATGGAATAGAAAGTAGTAAAAGCATACGGCAACTATCAGCTATAATCATCAACGTCTTACGATTGTATTGATCAGCCCAAACACCTGCTGGTAATGAGAATAATAGATATGGGATGAACCCAACAGCAAAAGCTAGACCAGTTTGTGCTGCGGAATTTGTTAGTTCTAATAACAACCAAGGTATAGAAAATGTTGTGATTGATGTACCCAATTGTGATATTGTTCTGCCTGTAAATAACCACATAAAATTTCTATTTTTCCAAACAGATGAAGTCATGTAAGAATCCTCCTTTTCATTTCTCTAATTACAATCTTCCATAAGATGTAAAATTTAGACATTGCATTCAAAATAAGCTTCCAATTGTTTGTATGCATGTTGTAGTGTAGTAGGCTTCAATACATAAGTTGTACCATTTGAAATAACTAACCTAGCAGAACGCAATAGAGCAAGATGGTGATGAATGGTTGATTTAGCAAGATCAAGGATCTCCGTTAACTCCTGTAAAGTACGATCTTTTTCATGTAAAATCTTTAAAATACGTAGACGATTTTCGTCACCTAATGCACGATAAAGTAGAACAAGAGAAGCCGAAGGGCGAAATGGATCATTCATGCCAAACAAACTTTCATCACTTACAGGATAGTAATATACTTTCGTATCAGATAAATTAGCTTGAATAGTCCATGGTCTATAAGAAATATGAGGTACCAGTAGTACGTTTCTTTCACCTGGTTCTGGTACAAATGTTGCACCGATTGCCCACTCTATAAATGCTTCAAAAGACAAGCGACTTTGCATGTCCTGCTTAGAAATTAACTCACGTTGCAAAATGTTTTCCCACTCTGATTTTCTAGGCGTAATCGCAGCTTCGTACCAACTTTTCATTAAAAAAATCAAATGTTTTTTGAGCTTCTCTACATCTTCATTTAAGAAAAAAGGAACATAGGTTGAGAAGAAATTATGGTTTGCTGCTGCCTCTATAAGTTTGGTTACTGCATCCCTGTCACCACTTGCAGCTTTAAGCCGTAAATCTTTTTCTTGTATCCCATCAAGAGGCGGTAAAACTTGAAAACGGAATTCCTCTACTGTTATTGTGCTTAAAAAGTCCAGAAATTCGTCTATATGCGTACTATTACTTCCATGAATAAGGCGTAGCAATGCTTGCCAAGTATTATGCTTCGCACAATAATCTAATTCATGTTTTGCTTCTGGCTGTAATCTCAAAATTATTTCATCCCATTCAAATGTTGTTCGCTCAAGTGTGTCTCTAATTTCATTGTACGTAACAGCAGCTATTCCCAAAGCACATTCAAATAGTAATGACGTACAAACTTTTACAGAATATGATTGTTTTTCTAGACTCAAATTCAAAATCGGCATAATCTTCCCTCCATAAAAAATGATATGGAATTATTAATTCCATAAAAATAGAACGATACCTTCTATTTTTTTCGAATTTATGTAAATAATTATTCCTTCCACTATAAGTTAGGCTGATCTAACAACAGAATTAAATGTAAAAAAAGACTAGTAATGTATCACTAGTCCTTTAGAATTTTTTTGAACTAACGCATGCGTTAGTCGAATAACGGATTATTTACAAATAGGCGAAAGCTTTCAACTGTTTATATCTATTAACAGCAAGAATTCCCTTCCAATAATGTCTTGCAGTTTCAAAGTATTCAGGGTAACTTCCCCAACTCCACGAAATGTCCCAAACACCATCCTCATTAATTTGTTGTATATAAAAATCTAGATTTTTTTCTACTAGATGACCGAACCTTGCACAAAGTGGGTGCCCAGGTTCATCAATAAAATCCAATGGAAGAGCTTTATATCCTTGTATCCAAGTAGATACATCCTTATCCACACATTTCTCAGCGAAATCCAATATTTTTTCAGACAAATTGTTTAAAGAGTAATGAGTTCTATGCTCAAAAGTTGACTCATGTGGTTTTATAATTTTAATTAATTGCTGATAATTTTTTATTTCATGTCTGTCCATTTCATTCTTATTCATAAAATAATGTACTGCCTTTTCAATTGAATTCCATCCTATTTCCGCAGCTTCACTTTTATCTTCAGACCAATGTATTAGGAACGCAGCTAACTCAACTCCTGGATTAAACATCCAATTCTCTTGAACACCATCCTGCCAATGCCACCATGGTGCATGTGGAAATTCGTTGGTCTCAGGTAGCACAGAATCCCACATTCCTGTTTCTATATTATTTGTGTTAATCAAATAATCTACCATAAACTTTACAATTCGTTCATCCTTTTCAGCACCTATTTCCGTTAATATCTGCCCAGCTGCCCATGTAGCCATCGGTGATGATGAGGGTAACCAAAAATCTGGCTCTATGCCATTTCCAAACCCGCCATCCTCATTCTGAAATGTTTTTAAATATGTTAGAACATTTTCCTTATTTCCACCCTCAAACTCAAATTCAAACCTTGACTGTTCTAATTTTCTAGCCTTTGTTTTTATAAATACTTTCGCTTTGTCAAAACGTTCTTTAAGAATATTATTTACCAAATAAAACCTCTCCCATTTATGAAATCATTTGGTGATTTTTAAGTGTTCTTAATATTTCCATTGTCACTATACTTTTCCATTCCTTTTCTCCCAAACCAGCTTCCCAATTTAAAATAAAATTACCTTTGATATCTTGAGTAATAATCTCATTCTCTAGACATGCAATAACATGTTTCTTTATAAGAGAATAAATTGGACTTTGAGGTGAAGGAGCGTACCAAAAAGGTTTTGCACAGTATTCGTTTGACCATACTTCCTGCCTAGTATCAATAATTTGTAGAATGAGTGACCTTACTTTATCCAATATTTTCTCCCGGTCGGAAGTATTTACCTGTTCGGCTAACCGAAGAAAACAAAGTGTAGCAAACCAGCCATCTTTATTTAACAAATGTAATTTCTTCATTGCTATTTCTGTTACATCCAAAAGAAACTGATATGGGACAAGTTCCTTATATTCATATAAATAACCAATTAACTCTGCACATGGATTTGCCCATTTATCATTTAACATAAACGGTTCAATAGGAGCAGCTGATGGATTTGGATGCCAGTATTTGAGTTCATAATCGTAGGAGTTCACAATATACTTAATTCCGTTCTGAACAATCTTTTCTCTACTACTTGCTTTGATTTCATGGAGAATTTGAAAAGCCATATTTGTATCCATTGCATTTACCTTTATCCTATCTCCTTCACCCAAATTTTTGAATCCTCCATTTTCCCCCTGGAACTTACCTAGCTCATCAATAACAGATTTTTTGCTACCATTTTCAAAATGGAACTTATATAATTCTCGTTCTAAATTTCTGCCATTATTCATTAAATAATCTCTAGCTTTATTCAAATTTTCTTTTGATAATTTTAAATTCAAATTGCTCCCTCCAATTTCAACATATCTACTGAAAATGAATTCTTTAAACGGATACTAATATCCTTCAAATACCTATTTATGTATTATTTCAATAAAAAGAGAGTTGCCAATGGCAACTCTTGATATTCAACTAACGCATTAGTTAGTTGAATAAGAAAAAAGTAATAAAAAGAAGGACACTAAACATTACAAAAGGTCTACTTTTTAAAAAATACACAGGATTTATTATGATTAAAATTAATTATTTAATGATAATCGTTAAATGATTATTGTTTTATATTAAATGTCCAAATACAATTAAATTATTATCATATAAATTAGGAGGACATATGGATAAGAAAAGTTTATCTTATATGAACGGATATTTAAAATTAGCTAAAGTACTGTATTATTTTACTAAAGGAGCATTTATTATTGCATTTCTTACGACTGTTGTAGTTGCAATACTGAATACTTCAATTTTTTTTAGAGACACCCCTGTGAAAAATGTATTAAAAAATGCTGGTATTGATATCACTAATCACTCTCCATTTACTAATAAATTAATTGGTTTCTTTTTAGATAGTGATATATTAATTGCCTGTCTACTAGCAACTCTGATAATCAAATTGATTAATCAAATTATAAGTACTGTAATGAAAAAAAAACCTTTCGCTTATGAGAATGCAGTAAGTATTAAGAAAATGGGATGGGTCTTAATTGCCCAGTCGCTATTCAATTACACTTATAGTATTTTTCAGGAACTTGTTCTACTAAAGCATTCGTTTAATCTATCTTTATTAACACCAGAAACACCTCTGATTTTATTTGGCATTTGTCTCTTAATCCTTTCAGGAGTTTTTCGTTACGGATGCTTTTTGCAAGAAGAATATGATTCAATGTTGTAAGTGGGGTAATGTATGAGTATTATTATACGGTTAGATCGTGTGCTAGCTGATCGTAAAATGCAACTTAATGAGTTAGCTGATACGATTGATATTAGTATTGTAAATCTGTCGAACATAAAAACAGGAAAGATCAAAGCAATTCGTTTTTCTACTTTAGAAGCTATATGCAAAGTTCTAAAGTGTCAACCAGGAGATATTTTAGAATACATAGATGATATATAAAGAGACAAAGGAGCTGAATGACCAGCTCCTTTGTTGTATAACTAATGCATGCATTAGTTGTATATGATTCTTCTAGAATTTCCTTTATAATAAACCATTTATTTAATGACTACGCTGTAATTAGAATACAAGTTTCTCAAGTTTTGTTACAATACGATAAAGTATAATTGAGATGCCATCAATCAAGCTTTTTAGCATTAATTAATTACATAAGTAAAATTTTCTAATTAAGTAAAGGATATTTAATGAGTAGTTAAAATTTAAAATACTACCTATCTAAGGAGGTATTGTGTTTGGCTAAGCGTTTATTAATATTCCTATTTACTTTATTATTTTTGTTATTATCTCCAGTTTTAAGTGCTCATGCTTTGATTGTATATGAAGTAAAATCGGGGGATACTTTGAACAAAATATCTAAACAATACAAATTGAATGTAAAAAGCTTGGCAAATCTAAATGGATTAGAACGGAATGATAAACTTGTAATTGGACAATCTATGATAATTCCTGGGTCTACTTATTATGTGAGACAAGGAGAAACTTTATGGGATATTGCATTTCGACATTCAATTACTATTAATTCATTGAAAAGTAAAAATAATATTACTAGCGATGTAGTAATTCCAGGTCAAAAATTAATTATTCCTTCATCTCCTAAAACCACCATTTGGACCGGTAGTTACTTAATTCCTAAAGATAAAAAATCTAATAAATGGATGATTGATTATTATAAAAAGTCACTGACAAGTATTTTTATATTTGAATATCACCCAACTTCTCAAGGAAAATTGATTAAAGTAAAAGAAAATCAATCTAATCAGATTGCTTGGAAAAATCACATTTTTCCTTACGCTACATTAACTAATATTAGTAAAAAAGGTTTCGATCCTAACCTAGTGCATTCATTACTAAGTAAGACAGCAATGCGAAAAAAATTGGTAAATAACATCTATTCTCTTTTAGACAAAAATGATTATAAAGGAATAAGTATAGATTTTGAATCACTAAACCCTGAAGATAAGAATAATCTCAATTTATTTATGAAAGAATTATCTAAGAAACTTCATTCTTCAAAAATGGAAGTTTTAATGGCAATGCCACCAAAGGAAGCAAATCATATTCCTCAATATTATGATGCTTATGATTATGATACCCTTGGTAAGTATGTTGATAAGATGTTTTTAATGACATATAACTGGCATTGGCCGAACAGTTCCTCCGGTCCAATTGCTCCATTAAATGAAGTGAGAAAAACTTTAAATTATGCTGTTTCAATTGTACCAAGATCAAAATTATTATTAGGAATACCTCAGTATGCCTACGATTGGCCTATTACTGGGGAAAAGCGAAAAGGTATCGCATATTCCACTCAAAATGCAATTAAAATGTATAAGAAATATGAAAGTGAAGTCTACTTTGATCGGGAAACTTTATCACCAGCATTTCGTTACACTGATATTGATGGAATTATCCATGAGGTTTGGTTTGAAGATCCTCGAAGTTTACTAGCAAAATTTCACCTTATAAAAGAATATGCTTTAGGAGGATTGGGGTGTTGGCATTTAGGTATTACAGCGCCTCAGACTGAACAATTAGTAATAAATGAATTTAAGATTAAATAAATATTAGCAGCCAATTTTTAAATGATTGGCTGTTTTTTAGGCTATTTAAATTAAATGTTTCAAAATCACCAAATCTCTCCAAAGTAAATATATGTTCATATTTATTGGGCATTCGGCTTTCTTCTCTTCAATTAACTTATATTCTTATCAAAATTATATCATTTCCTTATGCAACTTAAGCATCAGTTAGTTGAAGTATAATTCTTCACAATCCTTAATAACTATGGATGGAATCTTTAAATTTTCCCTGCCATTCTAACAACTTTCCCATCCATCTCAGTTTTTATCTGCTTCATTCTGTTTTTCTTATAGAATGCAATGGCTTGTTTATTCGTTGAAGAAACACGAAGATGGTATTCGCTAACATTATTGGTTTCAAAGAAGTTAATTGCATAAACGTGTAAAAGGGAACCTAAACCCTCTCCTCGTTTTTCGGGGATAAGATAATAAAGATTGACATAACCAATTACTTTCCCATCATATTCCTTTACAGTTAGTTCGAGTTGACCGATTGGAATATCGTTTTCTACAACTAACACAAAGCCATTAGGGTTTTGTGAGGACTGTTGTTGCAACCAATTTAGATATTGGTTTTCATCCCCAAAATCTTTATCTGTACCAAAACTAACTATGAAAGAATCTCTACGAAAAGGAATTACATAATCCTTGTGTATGCTAATATCAATTGGCACAAACTCCATTATCCTCCCACCTCTTTGACTACGAAATATTAATTCCCCATATGTGTGCTTTAGGTCTCATATTTAATCCTTCTTCAAGTAACCTGCCATATACTGCAATAAAAAACGAGCTGCATATAAGCAGATCGTGTTATGCAACTAATGCATGATTTAGTTTAATAAGCAGTAAAAAAAGACCTTCATATAAAGATCCACTTTTTATTGCTGTAAAGATTTTTTACGCACAAATAATCCAATGAAAATACCAATAAACGCAGGAATCATCCATGATGATCCATTAAAAAATGATCGATCCAATGCAACTATATTTAACAGGCCGTTATATAGAAATATAAAAAGCATCATAAGCAGAGAACCAATCCATTTATCATTTGGTTTCGTGTTATGTTTCTTCCTCTTTTTCCCCATGAATCTAATAACCAATAATGCAAACAGTATAAATATAAATAAAGACAATGTTAAAAGTAATGAAGCTGAATTATCTAGTTTTATCCAAGTAAAAAAAATAAGAAATCCTACAGTCACTACAGCCATTATTACTGTTTCAATTCGCTCATACTTATTCATACTTTTCCCCTTTGATTGTAATTTCTTAAGTTAAGTTACTATTATTATTTATTCTATTCCCTAATCAAGAAGTCCTTTTCTTATGCAACTAAACTGCCATTTTGTTGCATAAAAAATGGACTGCCAAAGCAGCCCAGCATAATACAACTAATGCATTCTCTAGTTGTTTAATATACACTTAATATCGAAGCGAATTCTGACTGAATTACACCTAGACTTAACAATTAGCATTTTACATAAATGATTGTTAAACTACCAGGATTGACGACATTATAGTCTACGATACGGAATCCTTTATTAAATAAGCATCTATTTACTTCTACAAAAGACATGACTCCTTGAGGAAAACAAGCACCAGAAGCTACTATATTACTTTGGAATACATCTATAAATGAATCAGAAATTGGAATCCATCGTAGAGTAACTGTATCTCCTGAACATTTATTTTTAAGAGCTCGTCCCATTTCCATACTTGATTCTGAACATTTACAATTTCCCATCAAATTCACCTCACACATTTATATGGCATTATTTTAAACTAGTCCCAAAGAGAGACGACTTTTATAATATAAGATTTTCCTACTACAAAATAATTAACATTTTACATAAATGATTGCCAATCTACCAGGCTCGATGACAACATCAGAAGCTACGATACGAAAACCTTTATTAATTAAGCATTCATTTACTTCGACAAAAGACGTTACTCCTTGAGGAAAACAAGCACCAGAAGCTAATATACTACTTTGAAAAAGACTTAAAAATGTATTAGTAGTTGGATCCCATTCTAAAGTAACCGTATCTCCTGAACATCCATTTTCATGGGCTTGTTTATGTTCAGACTTTGGTTTTGAATCTTTATCTTTTCCCACAAAGCTCACCTCATTTATTATTGATGTTTCATTATATTAAACTTGACCATGAGTGTGACATTATTTACTAAATATCCGCCTTGACGCTAATCAGCAATAAAAAAGCATTCGTTAGTCAGCCATGAATCCTCAGATTCACAACATTGAAAGGAAGTTTAAATCTTTACCCCATAGTAGTTGAATAAGATAGGAAAGGGCTGTCTAAATTGACATTACTTTTTTCAAATATTAAATATCAATAGTTTTCATTAACAGAGCCTACTTTTTATATGTATTTATAGTCAATAAACCTATTAAAATGCGAGTCAGGCTAACTACCACATAACTTTAATAAAAGATTTTCGGTGCAAAAGTTGAGTCAATAATGATTAAAAAAAGGATAACTCGTCCGTTCTAGACTTGTTATCCTTTTTCCACTTGTAAAGTGTTAATGTGATATATCTTCATTTGTAAGATTGTTGAGAAAATCAATCTTCTTATCAAGTTTTTTAATTATATCCTTTAATTCAATTTTTTTTGTAATGATTTCCTTTCTGTAATTTTCCATAAAAGCTTTCCGAGCCTCGACACTAGAAGTTTTGCTACCGTGAGAATTTTGAAATTGAAGCATATCTTGAATGGATACACCTATCGAACGCAAATAACCGATTAATGTAAACCAATCTAGATCAGTCTGCTTATAAATTCTGTACCCGTTTTGATCACGAACAATCTCACCGACTAATCCAATTTTTTCATAATAACGCAATGTATCAATACTCATATTCAGTTTTTTTGCAGCTTCTTTAATATGATAGAATTTTTTCATGAAATAAATATAACATAATCTCTTGCTATGGAGTGAACTCTATCCTATATACTTCACTATATATTGATGGAAGAAATGAGGGAGAGTAAATGAAAAAACAATATACAAGTATGAACGATAAAATTGTTCTGGTTTCAGGAGGTACTTCTGGGGTAGGAAAAGCTGCAGCGATTGGAATCGCAAGGTTAGGGGCTAAGATTGTAATAATTAGTAGAACAAAAGAGAGAGGAATCAAAGCACTTAAGGAAATAGCACGTACAACGGGTAATAATCAAGGTGAATATATTCTGGGAGACTTATCTTTATATAGAAATGTGAAAAAAATTGCAGATGTTTGTCAAGAAAGATATCCGCGTATAGATGTTTTAGTTAATGCGGCAGGAGCCATCATAACCAAATCAGCTCGAACATCTGAGGGAATTGATCAAAGTCTAGCCATTAATTACTTTAGTCATTTTTGGTTAGCGACAGAGCTAGTAAATCTTTTAGAAAAAAGTGAAAATGGCCGGATTATAACGGTAACCGGTCAACCGATTTTTGTAAAATATTCTCCCATTATTATTCCTACTGAAGACATGTCAAAGAAAGAAATGAAGAAGCTTGCTTCTTTGGGAACTCTTGCTATGAAAATATTGTTCACGAAGGCTTTGTCCAAAAGATTAGCAAATACCAATGTAATTGCCAATACTTTTCATCCAGGCTTTGTGCAATCTGAGCTGGGAAGAGATTTACCTTTTCTTCTAAAATTGATAGGAAATTCCTTGAACTTCATAGGTGTTCGTGAATTAGAAATAGGGAAATTTTTGGCTTCGGCAGCCTCTATTGCAAAAGTGACAGATTCATTTTTTGATAATAAAGGTAAACGGATTGATTTACCAAGTAAAAAATATAATGATGACTATGCTGAACGGATTTGGGTATATAGCATGAATGTTACAGAAAAAATTTAAAAAAGAGATATAGAAATGTTTAAGGCACCTATAATGTAGGTTCCTTAAACTTTATAGGATTATTTTCTTGTCCCTACATGCACTCTCGCTTCAATCTCATTTATAGCGCCACCTCTTTCAATGAATAAAAAAATCTACTTTTATAAGTTTTCTTATGCAACTATTCTGCCATTTAGTTTAAGTGAAGTGATTCACAAATAAACTTAAATCAGTATCTCTATTCTTAGTGTTTTCTCCACATCAAGCCTATACAAAAGTGTAAACTTTCTCTAATTAGCCATGTGATTGGTATCATCATTACATCTATCACTGTTTTCATTCCCGGCGATCCCCCAAAATAAAAAATCGGAAATAACTAAACAAAAAAAGAAGTTATCTAATAAATAGAAACTTCTCTCTTATTACACTTATTTATATACTATCCAGAATACCCACCTAAGCTTTGTTCGGCCATTTGAACTAAACGTTTAGTAATCTCTCCACCTACTGAACCATTTGAACGAGCTGTTGAATCTGGACCTAAATGTACTCCAAATTCTGTTGCAATTTCCCACTTCATTTGCTCAATTGCGGATGAAGCATTTTGTGTAGCATATTGATTTGAAGAGTTTTTTGCCATTATTTTAGCTCCTTATAAATATTATTTGTCTGATATTATTATCAGATTGGAGTTAGTATTACTCAAAAATTAATAACTATTCAAATTATCATAAAATTACTAGGAATGGTCTACAACAGTATGAAAAACTCGAATTACAGTCCACCCTTTTATAGAGATTCCCTATAAAAAAAGCCTGTATAGATTCATTGTTTCAGATTTCTTATCTAGTTTGACAATAGCCACAATAGCAAGCTTTTGTTTACCATACCGGAATAAAATTACCTAAATATTGACTAAAAAAAATGAACTGTTTCAATTGTCAGCTCATTACATTTTTATGTTAAATTATTTTATATCTTCTATTTTTACCAGAAGGAGCTTCCAATTTACCTTCGCTAACAAATTCTCTCATGATCTGAACTATTTCTCCCATATCACCACCTACTACTTTTAAGATTGCACGTAGCCTAGTTTCACTTGTACGATTGATAAATTTCCATATCAGTTCCTTCTTTGTAGGTGGCGTATTAGATATTGGCAATGAGTAGTTTTGTTTTTCTTGAATGCTATTTGAAGTGACAAGTTGCTCTTATTGCTTCTACTTCACTTTCCGTTGGGGCGACAAGACAGCTTTGTATACGCATAAAGTTTTCCTTACCTTCTAATTGAGCAACACTATCACCTTTTCCCATAAGTACGAATGGTGGCTTTCCATCCAGCACGGTTTTGTAATCATGCATACTAGTAAGTCTAAATACAACTCGACTTGGGAGATTTGCTTTGACTAAACCTGATACCACATTAACTGATGGTCTTTGAGTGCAAATACACAAAAAGATTCCTGCAGCTCGGCTTTTTTGTGCTAATAAACAGACATAATTTTCAACTGATTTATCAAATAGAAAAAGGTCTGTATACTCATCTATTATGACAACGATGTTCTTTATAATATGCCCTTTCTTACGATAATGACTAATATTGCGAACTTTTTCTTTTTTAAACAATTCGTATCGTTTTTCCATTTCAAGTACTAAAGAATTTAATAAATTGATTGCTTCAGATGATTTAGTTATTACTTTTTCGACTAGTGGAGAATCTTCAAAAGGTGAAAATTCAACTTGTTTAGGATCTATCAAATATAGCAATAGTTCTTCTGGTTTCTTTGTGACATGAAAGAATACAAGTAATGTAGTAAGGAAAACACTTTTACCAGCACCAGTTGCTCCTGCAACGAGCAAATGCGAGATCCTTCCAAAATCATCGAAAACTGGATTTCCTAACATATCTACTCCTAAGAATATTGGTACTTGGTAAGTTGAAAAATCTTCTTTTGTTTTACTTAATGCGTCTCCTAATGTAACTATACTTCTCTCCTTCCGCTGAATTGAGATGCGAATTGTATTTGGTTTATTCCCTCCTTCTATACTTAAGTATGTTAAGCCTAATGCTACTCGTAAGTCTTCTGCTAAATTACTGATAGTAGTATATTTTAGGTTGTTCAACTGAAAATGATATTGATCCAAAGTCGGACCTATTTGTATAGAAAGATATGAAATACCGCCTTTACTATTCAAAGAGTTAAAAGCGGTAAGAATTTGATTCGAGTAATCTTCTGTCTTTTCTATTTCGATTGATTTAGATAATGGTAAAATTGAATACTGTGGTGGTAGATTCACCTGTTGTACGTCATTAAACGTGTTTTTGATTGGTGTATAAGGCAATAGTAACGGTTGAACGGCCCCCTTTACTTGTGGAGCAATTTGCCACTGACTTAATTCATTTTCATACATGATATTACTATTAAGATAAAAGAAACTAGAAGATTTACTTTCCTTCCTTACTTTCCATTCACCGAATAGCTTATGTAATCGGTGAAAGACACATGGAGAACAGGAGAAAGTGATACTTACGCGGTAATGTAAACCTATTGCCTTTTCCTCCATACCATCAATTAATGCTCTTTCACTACTACTAATCTTCTCAATGACTTTTCGTTGAACGATCCGTATTGGAAGAATTAAAGATGGTGTATCGATCCCCTTCTTGAATAAATCACAAAGGTCTAATAAATGTTGCTGCATCTTCATATGGCATCTTTTAGCATGAACACTAATGATTAAGCCTTCTCCTTCTCTTAGTATGGCTTGCACTTCTTGCCAATTAGGAACAGAAAAGGGTAAACAAGCTGACAGCGAATTGATAAAGCTCCCTTTTACTTCATATGAAGTTTCATCTCCGTCAACTTGTTTCCCCCACTTACTATAAGCATTTGAGATTAAACTACTTTTCGTAATATGATGTACAACCTTTCGTTCATCGCCAGTAGCAGTCCTATACCAAGACTTCTTTAAAACTTCATCGTAAGGAATACATTTCATATGATATCACCTAGTTATTTAATCGTTTAGTCACTAAATGTAGCAAATACAAAGTGTTCAAAATGATAAAACTCGTATTAATCAATAGGATCATTTCAAACATAATCAATTCCAACTTGTTTCATGATAGAAGGTACATTATGATCACTGCCAATATTAATCGCAAACTTCTTTCTTTTTGTTTCGTAGACTAAAATGACATCGTAATTCTGAATTTCATCACTATTTTGCACTTTTAATCTTGGATACTTTTCTCTAAATGCAGCTCCTAAATAATACTTCACCTTAATCACACTCCTATGTTTTTGCTTTAGTTGGTTTTCTAAATGCTTTCCAAAGCAATGCAGTTGGGTTAGTAGCTAAACTACGTTGAACTTGTGCCACACTAGAATAGACATCAGGTTTTGTTTGCATATAACTATTTAGAAATGCTGGTGGTTGACTAAAGACATGTATCCCACCTAATAAAATTAATAACTTACTAAACACTCCTTGATACGTATCAGGTGTACTAATTCCAAACATTATGATATTGAGGACCGATAAAAATGAAGAATAATAAAGCTGAGATAAATAATTTTTCTTTAATGAAGCCCACCATTTTTGATGGAATGGATGAAATGATGGAAATAGATAACCTAACATAGCAATTGGAGTAAGCAAAGTTAACGACAATACATTAAACCAGCGCCTACCATGCGACAATAGAATAGGAACCAAGTTGTAGCCAAATAAAATTACAAATGCTACGTATAAAATAGTATCCATTAACCCAGTTACAGGGCGTTCTCCTAATGGATTAACATTTTCTGTTAAAGAAACCCCAAATTGCAGGATTAAGTTTGTAAGATAACTTAATAACTTCATACCCTCTACGATTAGCAACGGAGCAAAGCCAGTCAATGCCATTACAATAGGTAATCGTTGAAGGAGCTGAAGATAGCTCATTGTACTTTTGTTTAAAATTCTCTTTAACCCTTCTAGCATGGTTAAACTCGTGATCAGTCCCATACTAAGAGCGCCAAATTTCAAAAGTAAGTTTGTAAAATATGCATTATTAAATAGAAAAACAGGGGTATAAATTACTTTTTCTAATAGCGAAAATAAAGCCATGATTAATGATTTTAAAGAATCTTTATCTGAGTACTTTTTCGACCATTCATTTAGTTGCTCAAGCATCTTTTTTCCGTTTTGTATCCATTCAAATCGGTCTAAAAGGCTAGAAGTTTTATCGTGAAGATTACTACTTATGTTAGAAAAGAAATCGTTTAATGAATTTAGTAGATTGAAATGGTCGTGATTACTAATTGAATGCAATATTGTAGAACTTTCAGTTGTTGAGAATCCAGTTAATAGCGGTATTGTCGTAAACACCATAACAGGAATCCATTTCAATTTTGAATTTCGAATGATTATTAATAGCTCTTGAAACCTGGAACTAGGAGTAATAGTATTTTTAGAATACTTACTAGCACAAATATAACGGCTGGAGCACTCATTACTTGTATTAACCCTTTTAGAATATTCGCATTCCAGCCCGACATTTTCTCTTGAAGACCTAGCATTTTTAGCATCCCAGAAACCATGAGACAAAGTGTTGCCATCGATCCGGCTACTGCAAGACAAGTGAATTGTAGCGTCTGGAGTCCATTTGTTACTTCCATTGGTAGGGTGTACGTGCTGGATGCGGCTACGTGAGTTGTTGTTGCGAAAAGGCTGATTACAGTTGCGTTGAATATGTGTAGGATGTTGTTCATCTTTTTCTTGTCTTTGCATGGTAACCTCAATGACTCCTGCTTTGTCTCTTGAAGAAAAAAATCAATTTTCTCCATTTCTTCCTGTAAATTATTCTTTTTACGGTAGTCATTCATGAATTCTTTGATACTCATTCTTGTTTTTTTAGCCATTCGTTTCACTTCCTTTTGCTTTCTTAGCATGTAGAGCGGAAGCAATTGTACTAACGATTGTTGTAATTAAGGCAGTTGCTTGAATTAATCCTAATATTGTTGTAAGAGTTGAGATCATTATGACTCACCTCCTGTTTTGCTGCTTATGAGATATGTTTATGTATCCAATTTTTTGTCCTATTCGAAAAACCGAAAAAAAAAACAAATTTATTCGAGAAGTCGAACAACTTGTCTTTTTTTATCTTATCTCGATATCGAGTAAGTCATGAATTGAAGGTTGACCTATTGATAACCAAATACGTATGAAATTTTCTAAACTAGGTAAGCTTCCATTTAATATACCGCTTAATGTGCTTTTAGGTATCTTAGTTTCATTATTAATAATACTTAGCGATTTTCTGTTATACACTGAAGGTATTTTTGATTTAATGATCAATCCTTTTGATTCGATTAATGGACTGGAGTTTAAGTTTAGCGTATTTAAATATAGCATTACTGAACCTTTAATCGTATCTTCAACCGTAATTTCTTTATCCGTTCCAAGTAGCTTTTTATTTATATTATAAAAAGAGACATATGCTTCTAATTTCTTTATAGTTTCGTCTTTAAACTCCACTTCAATTTTCATGAATAGCAAACTCCTTTCATGTGAATACTCTAACTAGACAAAAGTTATCAAAGGTGGGTATTTCTTATGTTAATTTATAAAGATAAAGATATTGAAGTAATTGAACAATTATTGGATGATTGTATTCGTGAAAGCAAAAATGCATAATAAAATTAGTAAAATTGCATGTTATGGACGTTTTAATTATAAATAACAAAAATAGTGTAATCCCTTACTATATCAGTGTTATTCAATTGTTGGTTATGTGAAATGATAAAATCAGCTGGTGAATTTA
Organism: Arthrobacter citreus; assembly: GCA_013200995.1. Classification (GTDB taxonomy): domain Bacteria; phylum Bacillota; class Bacilli; order Bacillales; family Bacillaceae_G; genus Gottfriedia. The sequence goes on from CP053689.1 coordinate 160,696, forward strand.
TCCCTCCATAACCAATATCAACTTTCAATTGGCGTGTTCCAATATTTTACGATTTTGGCCATAATTGATTTTAAATTTCCAATACTTAGTTCATAAATAAAGTCTGAAACCAAAATTTCTAAAACATCTTCCACTGAATAATAGACGTTATAAACTTCCTCAATCTCCATTAATAAAACTTCAAATTTCAGCGCATCTTCCCTCTGGATTATACATGAAACCTCCACTACAAATTCATCTTTTAGATGTTTTTGTTTACCTCCTGAAAGTAATTGTAATCGTTTATCTCTGCTTGATATTAACTTATACATTTTCAGTAGATCGCCATTATTTTTTCTAATATTACGCATGAAGTCTTCATATAAAATTGTGATAAAATCTTCCATTGAAAATTTATATTCAGCTAGTTCTTCGACATCTGAACAAAATACTTTTGCTCGTAAATAGTCCTTAGATGGTATCTCAAATTTAAATGGATATTCTTTGTAAAGCTTAACCTTCTTTTTAAATGAAAAGAAACCCTGCTTTTTTCCTTCTAAATATTCCAATTCTGAACCAATTACGTCGAAATCACTATAAATACTCGTCATACAAAATGTCCTTCTTTCCTTAAACTATTTACAAATACCCTGTGAGCTGCTTTACGAATACTGCAATCCCATTCAACACAATAGCCTTGTAAAATCTTAAACGTCTCTTTGTCTAGTTTTGCTACCACTAAATGTTTTGACCCAATTGGATATTCGACTTCATCAAACTCCCTAATGCGATAAAGAGCTTCAGTTAGAATATCAGTCGTTAAAATTGTTGGATAAGTATTATATTGGAAACTTAATTTTTTTATCAGTTGTTTTATTTCTGGCTTTAATAGAATACGAATATCTTTCTTTTTATCACTACGTTCTTTACGGACCTTTTTTAACTGCTGAGTTTTAGCTGAAATGATATGATTATTCCCCTTTATACATTCATTAAACATTGGGTTAAATGTATCCATAGAAGCACCCCTCTCTTTTTATAAAAAAATAGTTTTTTAGTGTTAAGTTAGGGTTATAGTGTCAAAATGTCATTGTGTCATGTGAAATATATACGATGATGGTGGACAAGTTAGAACTGAAGAAGCTGAAATTAGGTAGAAATGTATGAAAATTTTCTACAATGGAAATACTAAATAAAAAAATAGTTGGGGTGGAGAAAATGAATTCTGTAGCAAAACAAGGAGTTTCTAAAGAACTTGCAAAAACATTTGCGGATTTTAAAAACCAAAAGAGCGGAATGAAAATAGTATCTAAGAAAATTAAAAAAGTTAGTAAGTAGGATGTCCTATTTACTAGCTTCTTTTTATTTAGAGATGACTTTTGATAATTCTTTAATTAGAATATTTGCACCATCTTTTCACTTAACGAACCCACCGTTATCAAAAGTAAAGTTGTTATCATTGATTACATCTGTAATCATACATACTTTAACTCAAGTAAATAGCCAAATATATATCCTTTGCTAATCAATAAAATGATTTATTGTTACTGGCTTTATTAGTTTGGATTCTTAAAAGAGAAATTGTGGGTAGATAGTGTAATTTCATTCCAAATACTATAAGGTCCCCGGCCTTAGGTGTAGTTTTTATTTTGTAGCTTCCACCATTACTCAATGTAATTCCTTAATTACTGGTTTTAAAAATTCAGTAAATAATTACAGTATGTGAAATTTCGTTACTTCCTCATTAAAGGAAAGAACATTTTTATAAAAATAAGGCATAATTTGGTTGTATCACATGGATGAGTAGAATATCAGATTTAATAGTGTCTTCAACAGTATAAATGTTTAGCTTATGTAAAAGCGATTTTCTCCATTATAGAAACCAACTCTTAACTATAGCGATTGGAACGAGCATAGTAAGTCGGAGGATGGCAGGTAAAACATCTAATGGATCTACCATGCATAGGCGGTCTAAGGGTACACGGTTCCATATGTATTATCAAAGACTATCGGAGTTGTCTTAGGGATTTTGACGATCATTGCTACGTTAGTTTATGAATTTCTCAACATACTTGGTATACCCTTCTTGGGCAAAGCGCTCTACTCCGAAATTGATACATCAGCAACTCTACTTTTCTCCTTCTAGCATCAGCTTTCTAAGAATGGTTTTTCACATTTCAGTCCCAATAGGTCCGTTTTATCTTTTACAAGAAGCTTTTGGAACAATACTACTTGATTACTAAAATGTACATTTTAAACTATGAATAAGAAAAAATAATAGTTTTTCTATACATTTTGGTGCGTTTTATTTATTTCAGCGGAACATGTGTAGTTTTTGGTGCGTTTTACCTATTTAAGTAGAATCTGTCTAGTATTTGGTGCGTTTTATCTATTTCAGCGGAATCTGTCTAGTATTTGGTCCGATTTATCTATTTCAGTGGAATCTGTCTAGTATTTGGTCCGATTTATCTATTTCAGTGGAATCTGTAGTATTTGATTCGTTTTTTCAATTTCGGCAGAATCTATGTAGTATTTGGTGCGTTTTATCTATTTCAGCAGAACCTGTGTAGTATTTGGTGCGTTTTATCTATTTCAGCTGAACCTGTATAGTATTTGGTGCGTTCTATCTATTTCAGCGGAATCTGTGTAATATTTAGTGCGTTTTATCTATTCCAGCAGAATCTGTGTAGTATTTGGTGCGTTTTATCTATTTCAGCGGAATCTGTGTAATATTTAGTGCGTTTTATCTATTCCAGCAGAATCTGTGTAATATTTAGTGCGTTTTATCTATTCCAGCAGAATCTGTGTAGTATTTGGTGCGTTTTATCTATTTCAGCGGAATCTGTGTAATATTTAGTGCGTTTTATCTATTCCAGCAGAATCTGTGTAGTATTTGGTGCGTTTTATCTATTTCAGCGGAACCTGTGTAGTATTTGGTGCGTTCTATCTATTTCAGCTGAATCTGTGTAATATTTAATACGTTTTATCTATTCCAGCAGAATCTGTGTAGTATTTGGTGCGTTTTATCTATTTCAGCGGAACCTGTGTAGTATTTGGTGCGTTCTATCTATTTCAGCTGAATCTGTGTAATATTTAATACGTTTTATCTATTCCAGCAGAATCTGTGTAGTATTTGGTGCGTTTTATCTATTTCAGCGGAACCTGTGTAGTATTTGGTGCATTTTCTGACAGATCTTTGATGTTATAACAATCTTGTGGTGCATTTTATGATAAAATAGATTAATAGATATAATAAAGTGCACCAGATTCTTGGTGCACTTCGAGAGGATGTTCTTATAGGTGAAATATGAAACAATACTAGATCATCAGATTTTAAACTACGAGATATTAAAAATTTGTATATTTGAAGAAACGAAACGATTATTTCAAGATCGCCAATATATCCTTGAGAACTGGAAAACGGAAGCCTATCGTATGACAGAAGATGAGGTTAGGTACCAATCCCCCTGCAATGCAATGGGCCCAAGCTTTAGAGCATTATTTTTCTTATTTACTCAAACTTTATATTTTGAAAAATATATAACAAAACAAATGATAAATGAAGCAGTTGAAAAATATGCGGACACCATCAAAGTGATATTGGCTGGCCACTTTATTCACGAGTTTCCCAATGATGAAGTAAAACGAAGCGTAAATGAAGAAAAAATTGATGACGTGTTAAAACGTGATTATATTTATTCCAGTATGGATATGGACTACCATCTGATGAGGGATATCGTGACAAAGAAAAAGGATTTTAAAGAAGGAGAAGAAGGCTACTTGGCAACAGAGATTAAAGACAATCGTGGAAAAGTAAGAGGATTAGCCGAGCTTAGACCTTTTGAATCACAAAATATCGATTTAACCTCTGATCAACAAGAAATGTGGTTAGAGTTGATTGAATCCACCATCCATTCATTGGATGAAATGACCGCGGACCTTTTTGATTTAATTACCTATTTATGGATGGTATCACCCAAAAGCAGTGACGGGTATATTGAATTTCATAGTAATGATGCCCTGCGACTTAGAAACCTAAAAAAGCGTACATCTAAAGGACAAGTGCTCGATTTTCGTGAAGAGGATCGATTCAATATCATGAAACGGGTTGCTGCTCTTTCGAGTATTTGGATATCACTTGGTGATCAAAAAGTAAAAGTGGTAAATACTCAAGAAATTCAGGACAATGAGCTCTATAAGTTCAAAGATTTTCAAAGAATGTTTGAAATTGGAAAAATACGTGTGGCGTATGACAAAAAATCTGGCGAACCAAAAGGAATTTATGCTGTACAAGTAAAACCAACATCTATTTTGACTCCTTATTTAGATGGTCCTAACCGATCACTTGGTTTGTTAGATCTAAAAGTCTTTCAGTATAGCCATTTCACACAACGTGAGCACAAACGATTAACACGATACTTAAACCTCCAATGGAAAATCCGAACGATTAAACGTACATTACAGCAAGCCTTTAAAGTATCAACTCTATTAAAAGTTATGGATATCTCTACTCGTTACAACGGAGTACAAAAGAGAGACAAGTTTGAAAACGTATTAGATGAATTACAGAAAGATGGCGTCATCAAAAGTTGGGATTATACGGAATCAGTTAATGAAGAACAAGTCGGAAAAAAAGGCTGGTTTCAAAACTATTGGTCTAAGCTCAATTTGACCATTCTACCAACTGATATAGTCGTAAAAGAAAATCAAAAAAAACTGTTGGTTAATTCGAACTATACAATTGATGAAAAAATAATTGAACGTATGGAAGAATTCAGTTATGAAAAGATAGCATACCAGAGCAATGAAGAACTTCTCACAATACAATCAGAAATTGCTAGAAGTGAAATATCTGCATCAGTTGAATACGAATTAGATAAACAAATACCTATTTTGGAATTACAAAAAAAGATGGATCCCAAACCAACAACAATAGGTTCCGAGCAACAATCATTCGATTTTACAATTTCAATGGAGGTAACTCTTACACCTGAAAATATGAAAGAGATGATTGCTTCCTTAAATATGAGTATTCGCCAGTCTGCAGAAGAAATGGGAATCGCTCACACAACCCTTTCTCGGTATATCCGGAAAGAAAATAAGCGACAGAATAAGAAAAATGATGAAAAGATGCTCTATTGGCTGAAGGAAAAAGCAAGAAAAACTAAACTCTAACCACTGTAAAATGGTTAGAGTTTTTTTGTTTCATTTCCTCTTCATTATAGAAAATGGTAAAAGGCAAAAGTAAATTAAAAAGGTCAAAAATGATTAGTGAATCTATATAATTTTCTTGATAAATTCAGCACTCAGCTAAGAATTATGATTAGAACCCTAGTAAAAATTTAAATAAGATATCAAAAACAACACTAACACTTATATTACATATATGTTTATATATACATTGATATATACATTAACAATACATTGCATATATATCGCGTTTTTAGTTTTGAAATTGGTATTATTATCTACATTCAAAAATTTTAAAATTACTAGATATGTATATAAACTATAGGAATATTAATGTAAAAAGCACGATTCCATAGCCTTAATATTAGTTCAATACTTCGCAATCTACTAATTGAACCCAAAAAAGCGAAGTCTTTTAAATGCATCACCAAGGTTAATTGAACTTGTGATAATAGAAAAGAAAGCTAGATTTATTGTACTCGCATAAAGATATTTTCCACTTTTTTTACCGAAACCTTTGACTCGCCTCTATCTATTACATTTTCGACGACAATTTGCGACCATCAGGTCCGAGGATTTCGTATTATATGGGATGAACCATCCATACGGTCGATAATAACATTTATTGAATCAACTGAAATTTGGATATTAATACCTCTACCAAATCGATAATTTAGTTCTCCCAATATCCATTTTCTAGAGACTCCTCTCTGCTCAAGCATAATGAGGCATTTCCAGATGTTACATAGGAGAATTCTTCTTCTCTACGTTCGTAAAGTATCAAAAAACCACATAATTTACACCAAAAAACCATACTGACATCTATATCTGTTATAAGTAATTCTGGTACAAGCCCAGGTTCAGTCTGGGTACAATCTTTTCTAACGAGAGCGCGCGTTACTGGAATAACGAATTAGTAATTAGTATTCTAAAAGTGTAGAGTCAACAAGTTATTTTTACAAGAATCGATTTTAAAATTCATATTAACCCTATCTTTACTTTTTTAATAATATAAAAAGTTGAAATCGTATAATGTACTTTTATATGAATCTTCGTTGCATACTAGACCATATTGTGGAAAGAATAAACTCAATTAAGACCGTCATTTTGAGAGGTATCAATATGAGTTTCAATACAACAGATAAAGAAGAAGTTTTAACAATTAATCTAAAAGATAATGTTGAAATGATCCAAAAATATTTATGTGAGACAGAAGATTTGGTTGTAAAGGTCATTCATAAAAACGTCCAAGTTTTTGCTGTTTCATTTCTTGAATCAATGATAAAAATTGAGGCTCTTCAATCATTTATTATTGAGCCTATATTAAGAGAAGAAAAAGATGAAACAGGCAATATTGTTAAATCTTATGAAATAAAAAACTCAACTAAAATCTCAGAATTAGGAGATAGTTAGCGGCAATCCCTGTGACATGTGGGGCAGCCATCGATGTTCCTGACATCCGATCATACGCAAACTGATAATCATCTGAATGTTCAGAATCTATCATATATGCCGGCACAGTAGATAGAATTTTCACACCAGGCGCTGTGACTTCTGGTTTAATATCAAGGTTTTTTATAGACGGTCCACGTGAGCTGAAGTCAGCTAGTACATCCCCCTCTGTATACGTTTCTTTAAAATTGCTAAACGTAAATTCAGTGTTCCCCTTAGCCAATTGTTCTTTAAATTCAATGCCCCGTTCATAACTTAACGAAAATGTAGGGATAAAGCGCTTATCATCTCTTACATTTACAGAAGGACCGGCATTAGGAGTATTACTATATGGAATGACAACACGAGCCCCATGGTTTTTAGCATAAATAACTTTCGATTGCGTCCCGATCACTCCCGTGTTTACGAATACAATTTTGCCGTTTACATCCTTGCCATTGTAATCTGCTTCTAATCCATTTCCTAAGTCAACAACCTCCTTTATTTGTCCATTGAATGATTGAAGATCTGTTACAAAATCACCGTAAAGTATACTCAAATTATAATTTGTATTTACTCCCTTTAGCCTTCCAGTATATTTCGCAATAGATAGTGGATTGCTACTTGCACCAACAGTCAGAGCTAGTGCGGCCGCTCCAGGTGATCCAAGTGTATTCGATCCATTCCTACCATTATTCCCGGCAGATACGACCGCAGTTACACCACTTAAAACCGCATAATCAACAGATAAACTTAATGGTTAGAAAGGATCGTTTATGTCAGTACCTAATGATAAGTTCATTAAATCCATCTTATCTTTCACAGCTTGATCTATACCAGCCATAATATTGCCATATTGCCAGAACTGTAAGGTCCTAATACACGATATACGTACAAGTCTGCATCAGGAGCAACTCCTGTTACTGATACACCTCCCGCATTTTTCCCTTGTCCTGAAATCGTTCCAGAAACATGGGTACCATGCTCTGTAAAATATGGAATTGCATTTTCGTTATACTTAGGTGCTCCAGATTTTTCCCAATCTTTATATGTCGTTTCCATTGGATCAGAATCGTTACTTACAAAATCGTAACCGCCTTTAAAGGCATTTTTTAAATCGGGATGATTATAATCAATGCCTGTATCAAGAACAGCTACTTAAACACCTTTTCCAGTAAATCCTTCCTTATGTAGCTTATCTATGCCAAGAAACGGCACGCTCTCCATCATATTTGAAGAATTCTGATCCAAAGCAGAGTCTGTGTTAGGAGATGGCTCCACACTCAAGCTAACGTTTTTATATACCGCTTTTACCGCGTCAGATTGTAGTAGCTTTTGAACTTCATTTGCAGGTAGTTTCATCGAAACACCATTAAATGCTTTTTTATAAACACGTTGAATGCTATGATGTGTTTTTTTGCTTTTTTGAGAGGAGGGCAGTAGGTTCTTTACCTCACTTTGAAATGCACTTTGCTCTTCATCTATTTTCTTATTTGCTTGTGCCTCTGTCAGTACCTTACATTTCCAAGCCGCATCAAGTACAGCAGCTTTTCCAGGCTTGGACTTGAACTCGACAATGACAGACACTTCTTTATCATTCTTTAATTCCTCATTGTCAAAGCCTTGTAGTCCGGATCGTTCATCTGCCACTTGCAGTTTAGTAAGCGCTTGTCGCTGTTCTTTTGTTAGCGAAGCGATTATCTGCTCGGCTGGTGTATTTGTTGCAGCTGTGACAGGTTTTAACCCACTTTGGAACGATGGAACTAGCAAACCGAGAGAAAGAGTCATAGTAGCATAACCTTTGATAACTTTTCTAACCATTTGATTCGTTGGTTTTTTCACGTAATCCCTCTTTTCAAATTAAATATTCCAACTGTTTAAACTGTCTTTTACAAAGCATTTTCCCTTCTCTTCTTCGTTTGATTTTCTTTCATCATCCCCTTTTCATTGATATGAAGTGAAAAATAGAATATTAGTTTTATAGATTTTAAATGCTTGTTTAATTTATAGTAATCAACCAAATTTGTTAAATCACTTATACAAACATCTTTCTACCAAAAAAAGTCTACTCTATCACTCACTATCAATTCTAACTACTTATATTTCAACGTACAAACAGGGTTTATTTTGTATCATTTTACATAGTTACATAGAAAAGTTGGTAGTAAGTATCTACTGAATATTCGGCATTTTATTGCAGATATTAAAAAAACAGATAAATTACTATTGATTAATTGGGGTTATGAGAAATGAGAAGTAGAAAATTATAGAATATAAATTATTCCATTTATAGAGTGAAACATTCATTTGAAGGAACTACTTATTATATTCTCCCTACACATCTATCTATCATTTAGATTTGAATTTACCGCTGTACAAGCGATGAAAGATCGCAACCTAACTAAAGCTACTTTCTACTAATTGGTCACGACAGCATGAAGGAAAATAGGTACTGATATGGGGCTGTTGAGAGATTAAATAGGAGTTTGTAAACCTGTGTAGAATTTAATCTATACAGGTTTTTTATTGGAGGCATTCTTAAAACAGGTTGAAAAGAATTACTTCACCATCAAGATTAAACAGAAGATGTACAATTAACTCTCTAGATATCTATATAGTGTAGATTTACTTATCCCTGTTTGTTGTTTAATCTCATCTAAACTATATTTTTTACTTTGATACATAACGATTGCACGTTTTATATTTTCATCTGGTTTTTTCGGACGTCCTGAAATGATGCCTTTTTGCTTAGCCTCATATATTCCTTTTTTAGTGTTTTCACTTATCACATCACTTTGAAAAGAAAGCAAATGTTTTACAATCATTTTGAAATCATAGCTAGCATTATTACTTGTATTAATATTCTCCGTAAGAGTTTGAATATATGCTCCTTTTAAATCCAAAATTTCTAAAACTTCCATAAGATGACGTGTTGAATCAGCTATAGTGAAAAGCTTTGTGACCACAATTCTATCACCTTGTTTGAGATTAGTTATTATTGTATCAAGCTGGATTCTTTTTTTTGCAGATGAATGATCTTCCGATATTACTTTATCGCACTTTAATTGTAATAACAGCTTCAGTTGTTGTTCACATTTTGGGTCCTCTTGATGCGGTCTCATATAACCGATAAGCATATATACTCATCTCCTAACTATTGTGGGGGCTTTAGATATCATACCATACACTTTTCCCAAAAAGGTTACTTTTTGGGAAAAGTGGTGATATACTATTTTTTAGATACAGACCTGACTTATTTAAGAGTTAAAATTCAAAAAAGAAATAATGGATATGAGGTGTAAATTAAGTGGTAGAAAAATTAAAAAAAGAATGGTTTTCAAATATTAGAGCAGACGTTTTAGCAGGAATCGTAGTAGCATTAGCTCTTATTCCGGAAGCAATCGGTTTCTCAATTATTGCAGGTGTTGACCCAATGATTGGATTGTATGCTTCTTTCTGTATTGCTGTTGTTATTTCATTTGTCGGAGGTCGACCAGGAATGATATCAGCTGCGACTGGTGCTATGGCTCTTGTATTAGCTGGTTTAGTTAAACAACACGGAATTGAATATATGCTAGCTGCAACAATTTTAACAGGTATCATTCAATTAATACTAGGCCTCTTAGGAATTGGTAAATTAGTCAAGTTTATCCCCCGTTCGGTTATGACAGGATTTGTTAATTCATTAGCAATTTTAATCTTCATGGCACAATTACCTTATTTTGTTGGGGAATCATGGCAGATGTATGCAATGGTTGTTGGTGGATTAGTAATTATTTATTTGTATCCCAGAATTACAAAGGCTATTCCTTCACCATTAATCTCAATTATCATAATTAGTTTGATTGCAATTTATACTGGCAGTAATGTAAATACAGTTGGAGATATGGGAAATATTTCGGGATTACTTCCAAGTTTCATCATACCGAATGTACCATTTACGTTTGAAACACTAATGATTATTTTCCCTTATGCGATTTCATTAGCATTAGTTGGTCTAATTGAATCATTATTAACAGCACAAATAGTTGATGATAAGACTGATACTAAAAGTAATAAAAATAGGGAATGTAAAGGCCAAGGTATTGCCAATATCGTCAATGGATTCTTTGGTGGTATGGCTGGTTGTGCAATGATTGGTCAGTCCGTTATTAATGTGAAATCTGGTGGACGTAGTAGATTATCTACTTTTGTTGCTGGTACGTTTCTTATGTTTTTGATTATTGTCATGAATAAATTAGTTGTTCAAATACCTTTGGCAGCGTTGGTTGCTGTCATGATTATGGTATCGATTAGCACATTTGATTGGTCATCGTTAAAGACTTTACACAAATTACCGAAAACAGATACAACTGTTATGGTCGTAACGGTTGGTGCGGTTGTATCGACTCATAATTTAGCAATTGGTGTCATCATTGGGATACTATTAAGTGCAGTTTTCTTTGCTGCAAAAATTTCAAAAGTAAAAGTGACTACACACCTTGTTACAAATAAACGAATTTACGAGGTTGAAGGACAATTGTTCTTTGCGTCTGTTTCAGATTTTGTTGAAGCATTTAATTTTAAAGATGAAGTTAAAACAGTCGATGTAGATTTATCAAATGCTCATGTATGGGATGAATCAGGTGTATCAGCAATTGATAAAATTGTGATTAAATTCCATGAAAATGGGATTAAAACAAATATTATCGGTTTAAATGGAGCAAGTAAATCAATTGTCGATTCAGTTGCAGTATTTAATAAGCCGGATGGATTAAAACAAGTTATTTGACATTAATAAAAAATCACTTCAATTAGAAGGAGAACTATCATTCTGATCTTGTCTTCAGTGTAAGTAACCGATTAAATGCACTCCAAGAATTAAGTATGGGCCATTACACTTACACTAACCAAAAGATATTATTTATATCAACACGAACAAAGCTTTAAAGATAGTATTACCATTGTTTAATAATACTCATAATATATGGCTAAAACCCTTCCTCAAAAGATGATATACATTTCATATCATCTTTTTTTTGAGAGAATATAAATGTTATAATTTATGCAAATAGCTATCATAATCGTATCTATAGTCAAGAAGTAATGAAAAAATAATGGAAATTGATGTAATTTAAGGAGGATTTTCGTGAAACTTTTAGATGAAATTGTATCTTTTAACGAGAAATTTGTAGAAAGTAAAGAATATGAAAAGTTCCAAACAGATAAATTCCCACATAAACGACTTGTTATTCTTTCTTGCATGGATACTCGTTTGGTGGAACTGCTGCCAAAAGCGATGAATGTAAATAATGGAGATGTCAAACTCATAAAAAGTGCAGGTGCCCTTGTTTCACATCCATTTGGAAGTATTATGAGAAGTATACTTGTTGCTGTCTATGAACTTGGGGCCGAAGAAGTTTGCGTTGTAGGTCATTACGATTGTGGTATGGCAAGCTTAAAAGCAGAAAATACTCTTAAAAAAATGAAAGAACGTGGTATAAGCCAGGAAAAATTAGAAACACTTCAATACTCCGGAGTGAACTTTAAAAAGTTTTTACATGGTTTTGATTGTGTAGAGGACAGTGTGAAGCACAGCGTAGAAACTATCCGAAATCATCCATTAATGCCAAATGATGTACCTGTACACGGATTAGTTATAGATCCAAAAACTGGAAAGTTAGATATTATGGTCAATGGTTATCCGGTCTAATTTCCATTAAAGAGAGCGTATACAACCAACTTTCACAAACTACATTCAATCCCAACTATTATCATTAAATTTTAAGAGCCTCTCACTCAGGACATAAATATCCTTTGGTGAAAGGCTCCTCTTTTTTATTATAATTACGTGTCAATCCCGTTATTCCTGTTGGGCCTGTTGCTCCTGTTGCTCCCGTCGATCCCGTTATTCCTGTTGGGCCGGTTGGCCCAGTTGCTCCTGTCGATCCCGTTATTCCTGTTGGGCCGGTTGCTCCTGTCGATCCCGTTACTCCTGTTGGGCCCGTCGATCCCGTTATTCCTGTTGTTCCGGTTGGCCCAGTTGCTCCTGTCGATCCCGTTATTCCGGTTGGGCCGGTTGCTCCTGTCGATCCCGTTATTCCGGTTGCTCCTGTACTTCCGGTTGAACCAGTCGTACCAGTTGGGCCGGTATTTCCCGTTTCACCAGTTGGACCTTGAGGACCAGTTTTACCTCTTTTACCCCTAGGACCTCTACAATATTTGTCGCTACATTTGCATTCCTTACATTCCTTACAATCTTTGCATTTACATTTCTTACAGTCCTTGCATTTACACTCTATACAATTACAAGATTTTCTATTTTCCTTATTGTCTTTACCCAAATTATCTCCTCACCTAAACTAAAAAACATTTTCGAATAAAACTTGTCCAATTTAATACCAATATAATACTATGTACCTACTTTAACTTTTGCTTATTATATCTAACCATAAGTTTCATAGTATTTTTTACAATTTTGAACTAGAAAAAAATATTGATTTTGTAGGTTTTCTAAAAAAAATAAGACGCTTAAATTTACATTTAAGAAAAAACACTCAAACAATGTTGAGTGCTTCAGCTATTGAAAAGATGGCTTGTCTTTAATATTCGTAGAATTGCTCTTTATTCAATCCAAGCTCCGGATAAATATTAATATCTTTTATTCAATTTGGTGAAAGGTATTTCTTTTCGATGATTTCACGTTCAATATCATCTAATGCATATTCTAATGCTCGTTCCATTTGCTTTACTTTAAACCGCTTTTCCTTTTCTTTATCAAGGAACTTAGGAAATGGATTTGATACACCCTTTCACCTAATTGTTCATGCGCAGACCAGCTGCTAAGGTACTTAGTACCATCGATTAATCCAGTTACATAATTGATACTGGAGGTTATGCTTCTTCCATCAACTTAATTAGCTGATAAGAAAAGTTTACTTATTTTGATAATTCAAAACTTCCCCTGTAATATCCCTGAATTTATCCTTACTTTTGTCTAGATTTTGTCGATATTTAATTTTAAAAAGAAAAAAAGCCACCCTAAATGAGAATGACTAAATTATTTCTTATTCAACTAATGCATCAGTTAGTTCGATAACAATCTTATAAAACCGAGAAATACAAGACCTATCGTCATAATGAAAAGATTGGTTCTAAGTTTTCCTTTTTTCTGAGTTGCCCATACAAAATGCCCTATTCCTAATACAAAAAGTGAATAAGGTATTAAAGTCCAGAATTGGTTAGTGATAAGCCCGTATACTGACAAAATGATTACAACTAATACCGATAAAAGAGTGAATTTTTCAACCAATTTTCCGCCTCCTATTTAATCAATATAAAGTGCCTTTATATACTGGGTTTATTTCTATTTCTTATATCTACATTTCCTTGTTCAACTAATGCATCAGTTAGTTACATAAAGATTTTATAAAGTAAAAATGGAAGTATGATAAGAATAAAAACTAGAACACAAGTACTTATGATGCCGTTAATCTTTTTATTTGTAATAGATGGGTTTATTTTTTTCAATATGAACACAGTTACCCCCGACCCAATACCTATAAGCATATAATAAATTACATTCTCGTATTGGAAATGATAATGTAATTTATCTTTAATAAAACTTAAAATTACCACAAATAATGCAGGTAGACTTATCGCTATTAGCGAACCTAATCTCAAAATATCCCTCCTACTTTTCATAATCAATGAAGAAAAATATTTTTTAAATTAATTTAGTTAATTGGTTAAAAATCCAAAAGTAGGAAATATCTAAAATTTTCATACTATCTAGAGTTATATAAACTAACCAAATGGTGATTACTGATTTTTTTATCTATATTGCACCTCTTAATATTTTAGAAAGTAGCAATTCTACTTCTTTCAAAATGAATATTTCTAATAAAACTCCTATTTTCATAATACTGTGAATTGACGTAATTCTAATTTTGCTATAATACGTAAATTTTAACTTTTCTTCAATTAGTAATGTGATTCGTTATTTAACTAATCTGCCATTTTAATGAATAAAAAGAGCCGCATATAAGCAGCTCGTGTTCTTCAACTATTGCAATGCGTTAGTTCAAGATTATGGATAATTAATTTGGTGGTGTTTTTATTTAAATACACCTTTTCTTTTGGAAAGCCAATCTTCTAAGGCATCGTCGTGTTGTTTTGTGAATAATTTCGGTATTTGGTCTATTGGGAAGTATTTTAAATCTAAAGTCTCAATACCATCTGCGGTAAGTTCCCCATCAATTGGCTTGCATTGAAAAAAATGAGTGATAGTCTGAGCTTTATCTCCGTTCGGAAACTCACCAGAATATTTAGAGTAGACACCTATAAGATGTTCAACCTCAACATTTAATCCAGTCTCCTCAAGTATTTCTCGTTTAGCGGTTTCTTCAAGAGATTCTCCAAGTTCCATAGCACCGCCTGGAAAACCCCACTCATTTCTATCTCCCCGTTTTTGTAAAAGAATTTCATTTCGTTCGTTATAAACAATACCTCCAGCAAAATTAAGAAATATTAAATCGTGCCCTACTTTTCCCCGAATATAACAAATGTAGTCCTTATTTGTAGTCATAAAATTCCCTCTCATTTATATATAAAATACAAATTAATTATATATAAAACAGAAAAAAATGGTAATAAAAATGATGTTATTCCTTATGCAACTAATCTGCCATTTACTTTAATAAAAAAGCCGCATATAAGCAGCTCGTGTTATGTAACTTATGCATCAGTTAGCTTAATAATGTTTTACTTTCTTGCTTCTTAGTACTCTTATTGCTAATTTTTGGAAGATAATCATAATTGCACCTAAATTTAAAATAAAAAAAGATCTCTCATTACGTTCAGCATAAAAATATATAATTATGATACCAATAATTAAAATTGTTAAACCAGATATTAATACTTTTATTTCTTGTGGGTTCTTCAAGTTCACCTTCCTAATGCTTAACTCTTTATTTATTGATTTAGAAAAAAACTTCCGAGTAGCTAAAAGAACAAAAAATATGAAGCTAAAAATTATTAATTGAGTAAAAATATACATCACTCTTTTTCTCCTTTTTTGTTAAAAATAGACTCTGATAATAAAACATTACCAGAACCTAACATTACTTTCTTAAGCAAAACATCCCGATTATTATTAAAGATTTCTTATTAAACTATCCTGTCATTATGTTGAATAAAATAATGAAAAAAGACCACAATTTTGTGATCTTTACTTTTTCTTGTTCAACTAATGCATCAGTTAGTTTAATAAGATTTTACCTCTTCTTGATACAAATTAAATCTAATGGGTTTTCTTTTCATTGGTACTTTAAACTCTTCAAGACTTTCTATATGTATGTAAAAGTCCTCGACATCCCCACCGAAATCAAAATAAAATTCTGATGTTTCCAAATCGATTAATTCTTCAGTTGGTTCGAATACAAATTCACAATTAAGTTGTTCCATTTGTCCATCTTCCACAATGGTAAATTGTCTAACAAAATTGTAATAAAACAGCTTTTTTCCTGTTAAATCATATGCACCACATAGAAACATTAGTGTAATTCGATCCTCGCCTTCTACTTTTTCCCTTCCAAATGATTTGAACACGTCCCAAACTTTATCTATATCACTTGAATTTTCAGCAATTTTGTCTTTAAGATAACTTTCCGCATCTCTATAATTAATCATTATCTTAACTCCTTTTATGTAGATGATTATTTAATTATATTACTTATTGGTTCAATAAATAAACGGAATCCTTATGCAACTAAACTGCCATTTTGTTGAATAAAAAAAATCGACTCAGCAGCCGATCTTGTTGTGCAACTAATGCATCAGTTAGTTCAATTAGGTTCAATTATATGTAATCCTTGTTTCTTAGCATGATCGTTTAGTTGTTCTATTAATTTATCTCTATAAATTGATGTAGAAATAGGAATTATTCTGGAAATATCAACCGTTGGAAAAGTGTATTCTGGGAAAATAATAAAATTATTTAAGTCCATTTTTTTTATTATATATTCATTACACTCGTACTCACCATTCCTGATATTATCATTAATTATAAAATCTATTATGCCATCGTAATAATCCTGATAAGTAATTTCAGTTTCTAAAAAACCAGTAATGACTTTATCCACTAATAATTCAAACTCCCTTTTAAAATCGTTTTAATATTTAATCTAGATATATATATATTAGCATCTTTTTATTCTGCTGCTATTCAACTATCGCATCAGTTAGTTGCATAAGACTTATTTGAATTTAAATCCATAATCCTTAAGGATAATTTTTGTGTTTTCAATATTTGTCGTCACAATTTGATTTAGAAATTTAATGTCATTTGATTCAATTGCAATCTTTAATTCATTTAATTCTTTAAGTTCATCTTTTAAGAAAATTTGAAACTCTTCTTCACTATTGAATTCACTTCTATGGTTATCAATTATTGCTGAGATGTTTTGATTTATGTATGCTTCTACTACTTTTAATGCATCTTGATAATTTTTGAATTTTAAATATAAGTTTAGTTTTTCATTACTGATATAACTTATTTCCCCATAATTTCGTATATCAGATTCGATTTCGAATTTCAAAAAATCTTCCTCAGTTTGTACACTTTCAAAAATTGGTATAATCTCTTTTTTGAACTGATTTTTACATTTTTCAAGTTCTTCTTGAATACTTTTTAAGCTCAAAGGATTATATTGAAACTCACCAGAATCGTAATCTCCGAAATTATACAATCTAAATGCCCCTTCTTTTAATAGACTTTTATCGTTATCCCTTGAAAATGGGAAGAGGCCTATATTTAGGGTAAAATCAATTGGAGAATTTTTAAAGATATTAACAGTTTGAATAATCTCATTATTTTTCACTCTAATAAATAATGAACCTTTTATAATAAACCCTAACGGTAACAAAATCTCTTTAAACATTTCTTTATACTGTTTTGTAAGATTAGATGTTAATTTCAATTTTATCGACCTTTCTCAGAAAAAAACTTGGTTTGGAACACAATAATAGCAATTAACCAATATTCGACCCAAACTTCTCGGAAAATACATTTTTTATGAATATCGTTTTCAAGTCTAGGTTACATAAATACCCTTCTCAGCAATAAAAAAATTTGGTGAATATTAACATTCTAATAGGGGAAAATAACCATATTAATTATCTACCCAACGTATATTCCACGTTATAAGTTCTGCTCTTTTAATGTAATTGTTATATGCTAGTAAAAATAACCCGAATCGGGATTATTCAAATTATATTTTGTAAGTCATTATAACTCTAAATAGCACTTTTAAAATAGAATTTTTTGAAAAAAAAATAATTAATCTAGAAGTAAAATTTGAAGTCAAAAAGTAGGAATTATATGAATCGTAAATTAAATATAAGTGGCTTTCAATTTTTTTGCACTATTTTTTTGTTTATTATCGGCATTGCACCACCAGGAATAATTTACACTAGGGCCAATCAAGATGCGTGGATTAGTTTATTAATAGCGGTTTTTATTGCTTGTTTATTATTTGCTCTGTATATTAAGTTATATATAATATTTCCTAATTTACAATTTACACAATATATTCAAGTTATTTTAGGTAAATATGTAGGCAAACTAATAGCATTAGTTTATATTTTGTATTTTATTTATATGTCAGCACTTCATTTACGTGAAAGTGCAGCTATACTAAGAATTACTCTTTATTCTTCTTCATCTCTAATTTCAATAGTAATAATAATGATATTATTAGCCATTTATGCACTTAATAAAGGATTTGAAACATTCGCCCGTGCAAACGAATTTATTTTTATGATAACAGTAATTATCATTATTTTTTTTATAGGACTCGAAGTCATTTCTAATTTAATAGATATTAATAATTTAAGACCAGTTTTAGAAAATGGATGGAAACCTGTCCTAAAAGGAGCTTTTCCTATCACAGTCACAAATCCATTTGGTGAAATATTCGCATTTACTATGATCATGCCATTTTTAAATAAACAAGATACTGCAATAAAGGTAGGTATACCCGCATTCTTAATTTCAGGGGTTACATTAATTTTATTTGCAATATTAAATATTGCAATCTTAGGTGTTACAGCAGTAAATAGAACAATTTTTCCACTTCTAACTTCAGTTAGTTATATCAATGTTTCTGATTTTATCCAAAGAATGGATACTTTTATTGTGATGATTACAGTATGTGGTTATTATCTAAAAATTGTGATCTATTTTTATTGCGCAGTATCTGGAGCTGCTGATTTATTTAATGTAAAGAAAAGTAAACAGTTAGTCTATCCAATTGCAATTATTATTGTAACCACTACATTATGGTTGGCTTCTAATTTTTTTGAACTACAAAATGAAGGTAGCAATATAGTCACATATTTACTACACATTCCACTTCAAATTATTATTCCGCTTAGTTTATTGCTAATTCTCCTATTACAAGGGAAAGTTAACGGGAATAAAGGCTTGAAACAAAAAGGCTCTAGTTTTTACTAGAGCCACTATTATACTTTCAAATCCGTATTCGTACCTTCGGTTGCAATTCTTCCCATCAATTCAGCTAACCTTACATTATAGATTAACGGAGTTGGAAGTCTTTACATTTTGGAGTGTCGTTCTAAGCGGAATTGAAGCATATCAAAAAAAGGATAGAATCGCGGCTTATATAATGTTAAGAATAGGTTTCTTAATAATATTTGATTTTGTTTTGTTAAAGTTTTGGTTTCATAAATATCAACTTAATCTCAATCTAATGCAACTAACGCATCAGTTCGTATTATAAGGTCATCCAGTTTTATTTACTGGTTGACCATTTTTATTATGGTCTTATGATTAAAGTAGTCGGGGCAGAACGAAGCATCAGTGGGGCTTAGACCCCGTCAACTAAACAGTTCACCCCCTACTTATAGAAACATGATTTGGGCTGGTGGGGACAAAGATCCCGCATAACAAGCGAACCGATGACACTATAAGGGAGTACTAGGGGAACCGATAAATTTAATAGCTTTAGGAGGAGATAGTTTATGAATCCAGTAGTTGGTCTGGATGTCGCAAAAGGAGAAAGTCAAATACAAGCTTTTTTAGATAGAAAGTCTCCTTTTAAAAGAAGTTTTAAGATTTCACATACAGTTGAAGGCTTTGAGCAGCTACTTCAATTCTTAAAGAGTATTGAAGAAACAGCGAACACAAAACCAGTATTAATAATGGAATCAACAGGGCATTACCATTCACCTGTAATGCAGTTCTTAGATAACTTAAATTATATTTATATCGTTATTAATCCATTAATCTCTTATAGAGCTAAAAGTTCAAGTTTAAGAAAGGTAAAGACTGATGTCATCGATGCGTATCACCTCTGCGAGCTGTATTACAAAGAAGAGTTAGAGCCACATAAAAAACGTGGTGCACAGTTACTAAACCTGCGAAATTTAACCAGACAGCACGATCATTTAACAGGTATTAGTTCTCAGGCAAAACTACATTTTTTAGCGATTCTAGATCAAGTGTTTCCTGAATATCGAGGTGTATTTGGAGATTTGTATTCTAATGTTTCACTCTTAACTTTACTAGAGTTTCCTTCATCTGAAGCTGTGTTACAAGCAGGTGAAGATCAACTAGCTAAACGAATCACATCTTTATTTACTAGTCGTTCTAAACAATGGGCAAACGTAAGAGCTAAGCTTTTAATCTCTGCGGCTGAGAAAAATCCGTTTCAAGTAAATCTTTATAGAAGCCTTACTATTTCGCTTGAGATGCATATTAAAATGGTTCTTCAATACAAAGAACATCTATCCAATTTAAAAGCAGAGATAGATGTCCTCGTAAAAGAAATTGAAGAATATACTATCATCCAATCGATTCCAGGTATCGGAAAAAAAATCGCGGCAACGATTATCTCTGAAATTGGTGAAATTGATCGGTTTGATAATCCTAAAAAACTTGTGGCTTTCACTGGTGTTGACCCGAGTGTCTTTGAATCTGGTAAATTCACAGCTAGTAGAAACCGTATTACAAAACGTGGTTCTAGTCGATTGAGACATGCGTTATTTATGGCTGTTCGGTGTGCAATTCGTGATAATCGTAAGAGTAAGACAACAGACGAAATCATCCCACGAAATAAGCGAATGCGACAATTTTATGATAAAAAGCGTGAAGAAGGAAAACCATTTAGAGTAACAGTTATTGCTTGTGTAAACAAACTATTACATTGGATTTATGCCCTGTTAAAAAGCAAAACGACTTTCCAAGATCTAGCTTAAAATCTGAACTAACTTCAACTACCATAATCTTCCAATTTTTGAATAAGTGGAAGATTATTTGGCATGTCAAAAATAGTATAACATGGGTCACTAAATTTTTTTATTGAAAATTATTGACAAACTATTAGCTGGTTTAGTTGCATAAGATTTTATCAATTAAGTTTAAAAAATGATAAATGTTTTAATATAAGCCTCAGTTAGATTTTAGTGTTGTTTTATCGGCAAATAAAGGATGGATTCGCCTAACGGATTTCAATTTCGTGTTTGAAAATGGCTAAGAAGCATTACAAATCACAATGATAAATGCAAAAAAATTCACTTCAGAAATGGTGTGAATTTAATTATTAAATATAAGTTATAATATTTACCAAATAAAAGGAATTAATCTCCATGTGTTAATGCAATATTCGTCAAACTCTTGCCCAAACCTCGTCCTCAATGCCTTTTCTTCAACTATAATTCTTATTCCAAAACACACAGTAAAAAGAATCAATGATAGTATTACAGCGGTTAAATTTCGCAGAGAAAGAGCAACTCCGATAGTAAAAAGCAATAAACCTGTATACGAAGGGTTTCTTAGGAATTTATACATACCGTGTTTAATTAACTTCTGGTTAACTGTGGTTTGCACTACAACGGTAAAGGCACGCTTCAGAGTCAGTACAGACACACAACGAAGCACAACTCCTCCTAACATAAAAAATACTCCAAAGAAAAAAATGAAATTTGGAAGATGCAGTCTTATAACTGATGAGGACATACTATCATTTGATAGAAAGAAACTTAATTGAAGGCTTCCAAACAAACCGATAATTGCAATAAAAATCGAACCTACGTCCGATGATTTTCTTTTATTGAAAGAACGCAATCTATTAATATCTGCATATATTTTAATTATGACCTCTGATATTAGAAAAAAAATGAAAAGTAGGGTAAATACATAAAATTCAACCAGAGATGAAAAGTATGACATTCATTTTGCCTCCATAAAAAAAGATTTTCACAATAAATATTTCGAATTAGGTAATATTCTTCACAGAAATAGAAATTCCTTCTTTTAATAAAGAAATCTTATTATACTAAACTACCATTTAGCTTTAAAAAAAATCGACTGATTAGTCGATCATGTTATTAGTAATTCATATTTATAACAGAACAGTTGGTATCAATTAACGACATACTCCAATTTTTCCTGATAGCCAATCCTCGTATGCGTCTTGATGTTGTTGCACGAATAACTCTGGTAGCTCATCTTTTGGAAAGTACCTTAACTCCAGAGTTTCTTTTCCATCTATCGTTAATTCACCATCAAAAGGTTTACATTTAAAAAAGAAAGTAATGGTTTGAGCCTTATCGCCACTTGAATAAAGGTGGACATATTTTGTATAAACACCAATTAGATGTTCTACCTTTACTTTTAATCCAGTTTCTTCATATATTTCACGAATGGCAGATTCTTCAGCAGATTCCCCTAGTTCCATTGCTCCCCCAGGAAATCCCCATGAATCGCTATCGCCTCTTTTTTGCAATAACACCTCGTTATGCTCATTACATACAATTCCTCCAGCAAAATTTAAGAAAATTAAATCCTGTCCAACCTTTTCTCTAATCCACTGGATATAATTTTGTTTTCCATTCATTAAACTCATCCTTACTTTTTTCTTTATTTATTCAATTTGACAGTTAAATAGTCCTTTTCTTAATCAACTATACCGCTATTTTTTTAATAAAGAACAAGCCCCTTTTATGACTTTTGATATACAACTATCGCATCAGTTAGTTGTATAAGCTTTATACAATTAGTCCCTGATTTCCACCATAGTAATCAACAATTTCTTTTAGTTCTGCTAACGTAGAAGTCAAATAGCTCTGTTCACTTTCAAATTCAAATTGTAAAAAATTCTCCTCTGATGGATACTCTTGAAAACTGCCAAGTATTGTAAATTGACCAAAGTCTGCAAATTCGAGCACTAATTTAAGCTCCGATTCAGTATTCGGAAAATTAATTATACCTTTTAATTCCTTGTAGCATTTAAGCAGTTGTTCGTAGAATTCATATATTTGACCTGTTGAAAACCAAAGTTCGGCATCTTTAACGTAATAGTTTTTACTTTTAATTTCAATTTTCCCCTTAACATCATAGCCTCCCAAATAACTTGTTCTTTTTGGAAAACCTAAAACCTCAGTTAGCTCAATTCTTATATATCCTTGTTTGCCTCCAAGTTCAAATGCATACACTTAATCATCCCTCTCCATTAATTGCCTTTAGTTCAACCTTATCAAAATAAGAGTTATTTTAACAGATTCTTATACAACTAAATTGCCATTTAGTCACATAAAAAAAAATCGACTAAACAGCCGATCTTGTTGTTCAACTAAAGCATTTATTTAGTTGCATAAGGTGGATTGATTTTGAATAAATAAACTGAGCTCTTCACTAAATAAATTATTTTCCTCAAGGAATGGATAGTGATTACTCTTATTAAAAATTATCAACTTAGAACTTGGGATCAATTCCTTCATTTCAATAGAATATTCTAATGGGCATTGCACATCGTTCTTGCCACACATAATTAAAGTAGGTGCAGTGACAAGTGGTAATTTTCTAGTTACATCAAATATTTTCAACTCTCGATTAAAATAGTTCATTCTTTTGCCTGACATTTTCTTAGAAATATTTAAATTAAACATTTCTTCATACCTTTCAGGCTCGTATAAGGATAACTTTGTTCTTTCAACACCTAACTCTTTTCTAGTTTCCACAGTTAAATCACTACGTTTTAACATTTCATTTAATTCTTGCATCCGTGCGTAATGAGGATGTTCCCTATTATAGATACAATGGGGAGAAAATGTCATATACTCTCTTGCTGCGGCTCCAACAATAATATTATAGCGTAAACTATTTGAGAAATAGACACCATAAATAATCCCTAACATCCCACCAGTTGAGTGACCTGCAAATCCCCATTGTTTTAAATCTAATGCTTCACGAATTGCTTCTAAGTCAAATATAGTTTCAATCATACTAAGTTGATAAGACTCTGAAGCTGCTTCGGAACAACCTGTTTCTCTCAAGTTTACTAAAAAAACTTTATGGTTCTTTGTAAACGTTTCTGCAAAATAATCGCCTGTTTCATTAAATTCAGAATATAGGTGTGTTACACAAAGTGGTTCACCTTCCCCTTTTATAAACACCTCGAAATTTCCACGAGTTGTACTAATTAGATTTCTACTCCATTTACTCATATAATCATCCATTCCATTTAATTTACTATTCAACCATTTCAATAATATACATTCAAAAACCTTTAGATTTAAAAAATCGTCACAAAAGGTTCAAAAAAGCACGAAATTAGATAATTCCTTATTCAACTAAACTGCCATTTAGTTTAAGTGAATCCCTTCACAAACTTAAATCCAACGAACATATAAATAACAATTTCGTTTGAGATCCTTCTTTAATTAAATGGCGCTTTATCGGGATAACTTTATCTTCATTCAACAATTCCTTAAGTCCATTTAATTCAATTGTTCTGTTCCTTACACCATAAAATATCTTTTAAAATCATTTAAAGGTAAAAGCTCCATTACTCTATTTAAAGCATCACACCTTTTTTTAATGTATAAAGTTTTTATACCTTAAAAAATAGTAACAGTGTAAGCAGTTCTATAGTTTTAACCATACTATATCGATAATATTGTTATTAATATCATCATCATATTTATATATTTATTTTTGTTGTATGCATTGACATATATGTCTACATTATCATTAGTACCATGAATGTAGATTGTGTTTTTATGTTATTTCAAAAAATCAAGTATAATTTCCTAGTGCATTCATATATTTAATCCAGTAATTTTTTACAACAATAGTATAAGTGATCAATTAAATGTAACACGTAAATCAGGACTTTTTTGAAAAAACCTTCGTATTTAATAGAATTAAAATCCCAACTAGTAGAGAAATATTAAAAATGTTATTAAATAAATAATTTATAATACACATATATTGTTATCATACACGTTATATATCGTAGTAATATTAGTATAATTAATATGTATATAATGATACTATTTTTATTATCATTATATACATATTAATTAACATATACACCAACATATACGAAGTTATATATTATTATATTAAGATATACATATGTCACATTATCAATATTAGTATTATTATTGAAAAATTTATATACAACATTATCATCTTTTCAGTCAAAACTTTATTCAATATAATATATATAATGTCATATATCATTATGTTGATTTATACATATACCACTACATCAATATTGGTATTATTATTGAATCATTTATATAGAACATTATCAATCTTACAGTCAAAGCATTACTCACTATAATATATATGATGTCATATATCATTATGTTAATTTATACATATGCCACTACATCAATATTGGTATTATTATTGAATTATTTATATACTACATTATCAATCTTACAGTCAAAGCATTACTCACTATAATATATATGATGTCATATATCATTATATAAAAAACTACATATACCATATAATCAATGATAAAATTATCATTATTGATTTATCTTACATATTACAATTCTATTGGAAATATTTACACCCTTTTAATGTTTAATGATCTGGTTACACATTTTTTAGAAATATCAAATGTCAGACAGGAATTTGTATATAAAACTAGAAATCTACTAATTATCTAAGTAAATCAAATAGATTTTCAATAATAACAACAAACGTATCATATAGGGTACTATATATAATGCCATATGTTATAATGAGAAATCATACACATACTAGGTTATTGATTTAAATCTTATATTTAGTAGATATATAATCATTGTTCAATTCATTTTTAAAATATTCATCTATTTTTTTGAAAGAGGTGTTAATCTTGACAGCAAAAATTGTCACATTCGGTATTAGTAAGGGTGGATGCTCTAAATCAACAAGTAGCGGTATCACTTCCTATCTATTAAGCCAAGAAGAGAAAGTGTTAGCTATTGACATGGATGGTCAAGGGAACTTAACTAGTTTCTTGACCGGAGAATATGACATTTGTAGTATCTTTGAAGAGAAGAGCATTTTAGAGGCAATCTTAAACGAAGATGCACGTTCTTACATAATTAAAATTAAAGAAAATCTGGACTTAATCCCATCTAATGATTTTCTGGCAACATTACCTAGAAGGATGTACGAAAAGGGGTTAAAGTTAGACGCCTTACAAAAAGCTCTTGAGCCTGTTATGGAGGACTATGACTGGATTATTATCGATACACCGCCAGCTTTATCCGAACAAACTGTATTACCATTAAGTACATTCTCCGAAGCTGGTAGCTACGCTGTTGTCATGTTTGATGGTTCCATGTTTGCTTACTATGCGATTCCAAAGTTTTTGGAGATCATCGAAGGGGCAAAAGAACGATACAATCCAACCTTAGAAACATCTGGTATTTTGTTCTCTTTGATTGATGCAAGGGCGAAAGAAAATGATGTGATGGAAGAAGCAATTGAAGAAGATTATCCTGGTCTAAAATTCCAATCTATTATTCGAAGAAAAGCGGCTACGAGACGTTTAGCCATCACAGGTTTTGAGGAAAATGCAGAATTAAAAGCAGCATTAGAATACTATATTCCCTTTGTGAAGGAGTTGAAGGAACGTGTCCACAAAAATCAACCTCAAAGATAAAATAAAAAAACCGAATGCTACTCAAACCTTCTTTAATTCATATGAGACTGATGCAGTTAATGAGAAGGATGACAACAAAGTAGATATCAAAAAAGACGTTGAGAACAATAACACAAATGATAATAACACTGAAAACGTTGAAATTATGAATCAAAACAATAAAATTGAAAACAAAACATATGTCATCAATGACAACGATGTTATTGTTAATGTTAAAACTGAAGATGAAGAAGATGATTATCTTCGAAATCTCGCTGCTGGAAAAAAGACTTTGAAGAGAAAAGAAAAGAAAGTCTTTACTTCTTTTTACATGGATCCTGATTTGGCCACTGAAGTGGATAAAATTGCTGCTAGAGGGCAAAAAGGGGACAAATCAAAACTTATTAATCAGGCATTGCGTAAATTATTAGAAGACTATGGTGTTTTGTGATCCATTAATCAAAAAAAAATGAATAAACTAGAAACTAAACAATTATTCTACTAATAAATTCTAGACGATTTGTGTTTACGAATAAACTCAATAGGCAAGAAAGCTGGTCATTACAGATCAGCTTTTTTATTTTTAAAATTTATTGTTCAGAAAGCCTCTTATTAAATTACAGGATTTCTTTACTTATTAGATTAATAAAAATTGAGTAGTATAAAAAAA
This sequence comes from Arthrobacter citreus, assembly GCA_013200995.1. Lineage (GTDB taxonomy): Bacteria > Bacillota > Bacilli > Bacillales > Bacillaceae_G > Gottfriedia. Next base: position 187,897 of record CP053689.1, read on the forward strand.
AGTATTACTAGAGTGTTACTTAACTATTGAAAACGTGTTATAAAAGTGTTATTTTTATACTAAAGGAAAATAAATCCAACTTAGGAGATGATTGTCAATGGAATTTAAGATTGCTTCGCTAGATGCTGGAAATGATAGTTTAAAAGGTTTTATTGGTGGTCTTTCTGAAGAAAATCGTATATACATACCGAATGTTATTAAAAGAATGGATTCACGATCTATGTTATCAGATGAGAATGAGCCAATTGAGGAACTACATGTTCATGTCACTTCTAGGGCTTTAAAAGAATCAGCAATCTATGCGGTTGGTAATTTAGCTGCGAAAGAAGTAAATAACGATGTCGTATCTTCTCGTGTTAAAAAAGGGGATTCTGAGCAAACAATCATTCTACTTCTTACTGCACTTGCATTGGATGCAGCTAAAGATTCAGATAAAGACGTAATAAACGTAAAATACTTATTGAGTACAGGCTTACCCTTAGATGAGGTAAAAGATGATGAAAATGCACGGATTAATTTTAAGAAAAAACTGATAGAGAGTATGCATGAAGTGAAATTCGAACAAACCCCTGGAGGGTTAAAAGGAAAAACAGTTCGAATAGAGTTTGAAGACGTTATTGTAAGTATTGAGGGATATGCAGCAATGATTAATCTAACGATGGACGATCATTTTATTAAGAAAAATCAAGAACTACTGTCTAAAAATCTACTAATCACGGACATTGGTGGAAATACTAGAGATAAAGCGATTATACGAAATGGAAAAATTGATAATGAAAGCTCTGAAGGGGATATTGCTGGGATTGGTAATTACCTTGATTTAATAAATAAAGATTTAGACCGGGAATATAGAAAAACCATTTTCAAATCAAGACGCCAACTTGTAGAAAATATTATACGTGAGAACGATCCATTTATTATTAAGCCTGATGGAAAGCCTGTATCAATTAAATCAACTGTAGATAATCATCTACAAACTTACGCTCAATTGCAATACAACGATATCATAAGGACATGGGATAATGTTGGCGATCTAGATGAAATTTATATTGTAGGTGGTTCGGCAGCTATCATTCGCGAACAATTAGAAGGTTTAAATAAAGAAGGTAAAGGATATGAACTACATTTTTTAGAAGCAGATGAGAGTATTTGGAGCATTGCAAAGGCTTACTTCAAAATCCTATACATTGTTTCTAAAAATAAAGGGATTAAACTAGGCTTACAAAAAGTAGGTGTTTAATGAGTGTCAAATAAAAAACCATTAGAACCTGGTAAAACATTTTCAATTAAGCTTCCAATTGAGATAAGTGATGGAACATTAAAGTTTTTAAATGGATTAGATAAGCGTAATTCAGAAATATTAAATCTTCTTGAAGCAGCAGCAAAAAAAGCAAATGCAGAATCAATAAGTGATGAGTTAAATGTACGTTTAGATTATAAACTTACATCAGAAGACAGAAAGTTATTAGATGATCCGGTTATCCAAAAATCAATTTCTGCATTTATTGCCATGATGATTGGTAGTAAAAATAACATCCAAACACAAAGGCTTTATCCAACTAATCATAATGAAGGTACCAATGAAAAGGAACCCGAAGAAGATTTCTCTGATTTTGCAGGAATGCTAGATTTTGAGTAGACATTATTTGAACAAATTCAAATTATGAAAATAATATAAGAACTTACGACAAGATCGAGAAATCGGTCTTGTTTTTCATAATTTGAATTGTAAGAAGTGAAAGTATACGTAAGGCGAAAAATTTTCTAATCGAAGAGAATTTCCAGGATGATTTAGTTTGTCTAACTTAACTCCCTTCATCAATTGATGGAATTACAATAAGTTACTCAAAACACCCTTTCACTTCAAAGATAATAACATTGTAATTATTGTTATATATGTTAACATATACCAAGACATATTTTTTAATATTTACATATACAGATATCATATTGATGTTATTGTATTTAATACTAATTAATTGTATGTTTTTTTTACTTTACTATCGTTTTAAAACATTTTATTACAAACTTTTTCTACATTATTTAGTTTACAATAGGTCATTTCACCTTCGGAGAAGAAGCTTACACTTGTGCAATCTGAATTTTAAGGATTACGTCTTTATTCTTTAATTTAGGCGGTGAGGTTCAAGTAATATTATCAAGTATTTTACAAATAGGAGGATCTTATGAAACGTATTTTAATTCTTTTGTTTTGTGCACTTCTTTTATTTGGATGTTCAATGAAAACAAAACCAAAAAGCAAAATAAATCAAATCATTGGACTTGTTGGTGTAACATCAAATAACACAATTATATATTCTGCAGATAATGACAGTGACCTAATCAATTCTATTAAAAAGGGATTTGATACACATAAATTGGAAATAAAACAGATTGATATACCTGATTTAAGACTAACCTTTATTAATGGTAATGGTAAGAAAGAAGTATATGAGGTAAATTACAAGCACAGTGTCTATACATATGAAGGTGAAATTTACAAACTTGATTCCAGAACAAAAAAAGTGCTACAAGAAAAGTTTATGAATTAAATAGTTAGGAACAATTTCATTCGTTATTCCAATGTATTCATGTGTGAGCGTGCCTAGATGAATCCGAATTATTCTAACAAATTATTACATTTTTAAATTCTTACTATCTTTGTAAAAGAGAAACCGCCAAACCACAAAGGATTTGGCGGTTTCTTAATTTTCTATTTAAAAATATATGTTGAAATGTGCCGTTTAATATTTAAGAGTTGATCGAATTTTTCAAAATAAAATTCGAATCAATTTTATATATAATCTACTTGTAATTGTAAGAAAATTCCAAAAACAAAAAGAAAGGACTTGGTATGGCTGAAAAAAGTATATAAGAAAAGTATTGGAATGGTAGTATCATCTAAGTCTTTTTTAATACAATTTTTCATAGCGCATTATCCTCGTGCCCCTACATTATGTATTACAAACCAACAATAGAAAAGGTTAGAATGGCAAGACAAATTTACATATAAGTTCTAATTACACAAATTACAGCAGGCCAACACGCTTCCTTGTAAAATGGACTATTTAGCCAAATCTATGAACAATGTTGAAATTTTAAAAAATACAAAAATTAAATCATTTTAAAAGTATTAATACTGAAAGAAAAACAGATTTGAAAAATTTAAGTTTACTAGAGAAGTAAATTTAACTAGATAACCTCCTTTTTTGGGTTTCACAGAAAAAAATTTTTTTATTCATGTATCGATGAAACAAATTTCAACGAGGAGTTGATTAAATGAAAAAATATGGTCTTATTTCTACTAGTTTGATTTTAAGTACAGCATTGATTGGTCCGATGAACACTCCTGTTATTCATGCAGAAAACAATATAAATGCAGATGAGATTCTTTCGCAATTGCCAGAAGCACAGAAACAAGCTTTAAAAGCATTGGAAAGCACAGAACAAACAGGACTACACCTTTCTCCTAATGTGAATTTAGAGACCAATTCTGAAGTACCTGTTATTGTTGAGTTCAAGGAAAGACCAGCCAAAGCTGCTGTAGTAGAAGCAAAGGCTCATGGAATATCCTTAACTGTGACAGAAGCAAAAGAAAAAGTAGAAACCAATCACAAAAAATTCAAGAGCGATATACAGAAACTAACATCTGCAAAAATTACTAGAACATATAGATATTCCTTCAACGGCGTAGCGATGAAGCTGCCTGCCAATCAGGTAAAGAAATTGTTAACTTCTTCTGCCGTAAAAGCTGTATTTAGTAACGAGGAGGTACGCTCTGAACCTGTCATTCCGCAAGAAGAAGTGCAAGGAGGTGGTTCGGGAATCGGTCTTAGTCTTTCTTATCAAGGCGTGGACAAGCTTCATCAGGAAGGGATAACAGGAAAAGGTGTAAAAGTAGGCATAATTGATACCGGAGTGGATTATCATCATCCTGATATAAAAGGTGCATATAGGGGTGGATACGATTTTGTAAACAACGATGATGATCCTATGGAAACTACCTATGAAGATTGGAAAAAATCGGGTGCACCAGAATTTGATGTACTGACGGGTGTACCATATAATACATTTCACGGAACTCATGTTGCGGGTATAATTGCTGGCCAAGGTAAAAATGAGAGTGTATACAAAATGATAGGTGTCGCTCCTGATGTGGATTTATATGCCTATAAAGTATTAGGACCTTATGGACATGGTACCACAGATGCAGTTTTAGCTGGGATTGACAAGGCTGTAGAAGAAGGAATGGATATAATCAACCTTTCCTTAGGTGCTGGCATCAATAATCCTCTATACCCAACAAGTATTGCCATTAATCAGGCGGTATTAGATGGAGTTACAGCTGTAGTCTCTGCAGGAAATAGCGGAAATAGTATGTACACTTTAGGTTCTCCTGGCACTGCAGCACTAGCCTTAACTGTAGGAGCAAGTGATGCACCTTCTCAACTATTAACTTTCAAGGGTGTACTTCAATTTGGAACAGAAACTATAGCTGCGGAATTGCAGCAAATGGCCAATGGATATGCTGATCATATCGAGCAATTAAATGAAAAAACCTTCTCGATTATCGATGTTGGTCTTGGTGACTCAACTGGCTACAAAAACAAAGATGTCAAAGATAAAATCGTACTAGTAAGCAGAGGAACTACTACAATCAACGATAAAATTACCCTTGCTAAGCAAAAAGGAGCTGCGGCTATCCTAATATTCAATTCAAATCCTGAAGAGGGCCAAATTCCTGCCTTTTTAGGTGAAGGGTTGGATTTCATTCCAACATTCTCTTTAACAAATGCTCAAGGACTAGCCTTAAAAAATAAAATAACATCTGAAAGTACTTTTACTTTCAATGAATTAACAAAAATACAAACTGAAGGGGATACATTGGCTGATTTTAGCTCGCGTGGTCCAACACGCATTACGTACGATATTAAGCCCGAAGTAGTAGCACCAGGCGTTTCGGTATTTTCTACTGTGCCGTCTTATGTCATCAATAAAGAGAATCCAAATGATTATCAATATGCATACCAACGACTGTCAGGTACATCGATGGCAGCACCTTATACAACTGGTGTCGCAGCTTTAATGCTTCAAGCAAAGCCAGACTTGGAACCAAGTGATATTAAATCCATTCTAATGAATACGGCTAATCCATTAAAAAAGGATTATAGCGTACTTGAAGTAGGTGCTGGACGGATTAATGCATATCAAGCAGTCCATTCCTCAGTAGAAATTGAAGTACTTGATGAAACACCTATGGTAAAAAATGGGAAGGTAAAATCAATCAAAAATAGAACAGGAGAACTTAGTTTTGGTTCTGTAAATCTTAGAGAAGATGTAAATGAAAAGCGTACCCTTAATCTTAGTAATACAAGTAATGAAACAAAAATATTCGATGTGAAAGTGCAGTTTCAAACAGGTGAACGTGGAGCTTTAGATGCTAACAAAAATGGTGTGAAACTATCGGTAGAATCAACCACCAAACTTAAAGGTAACAAACAAACAAAAACTAATGCTTCCCTCTTTATTCCGAAAACGGCGGAAAAAGGGATCTATGAGGGACATATCGTTTATACAAATCAAGAACATCCTGATGAAACCTACCAGGTTCCATTCGTTGTACACGCCGTTGAAGAAGGAATTGGAATGTTTAACACCTTATCTCTGGGGATGTCTAGTGATCGTTACAGAGGGTCATTGAGTTCGGCTACAAGCAGTATAGAGGCGCAACTTCAACTTAATTCCAATATGAAAAATATTGATTTTACTTTGATTGATGGTAAAACCAATCAAGATCTAGGATATCTTGGATCTTTGAATGGGTTGCAATTAAGTGAAGGTGTGCAATATTCAATAACAGCCTTTAATGGAACTTATTATCCTTTCGATAACAGGTCTCCTATTGGAATCAGTACAAATCCTGTATTGGCCAAACAAGGTTATTATAAAATCAAAATGATCGCGACAAGCGACACTGGTAAACAATTCACTGAAGTTCGAGAGTTTGTAGTTGATAATGGCAAACCGAGCTATAAATTTGCCGTTCCTGATGTAATCGAGTTTGAGGACGGTCAGAAAACAGTTACTATTTCCGGTTCTGTGTATGACCCAGATATTGAGGTATTCAAAGCAGCAGGTATGAATATAGACCAATCTGCAAACAAAATCATCACGATGGTCGGTGGACAAGGGAACATCCCTGTAAATCAAGATGGTACATTTAAGTATGATATGCCTGTAGGGCCAAATAATGGATACATTAAGTTATACGCGGTAGACCCAGCAGGGAATGGTTCTTTTGGTGCTCCTAAGATTATCAAAACTATAAAAAAAGGAACCCCATACTATGAAGCGACCTTCGATCATGAAAGTGCTAAACCAGGTGATACCATCAAAGTGAAATTAGTTTTAAATAACGCTGCTAATTTCCAAAAGAGTAATTTAACATTTTCTTTTTACAAAGATTATTTTGAACTTGTAAACATCGAGCCACTTCCCGAAGCTCAGCAATTGGGTGGACTAAAACTGACAAAATCAGTCGTAGACCAGGGAACTACTATAGTAAACAATCTAACCATTGAAACAGCTGAAGGAAATACACAAACTTTAAATGGACAAATACCTTTAGCAGAAGTCACATTAAAGGTAAAAGATTACCCGTTTGATATTAAATCTGATGGTTCTACTATTTACACACGCTCTACTAGTAATTACCAAAATCGATCTGGTAAAACGATATATCCAGTATATAATGAACCCTACATTGAATTTGTACCAACATATTCGAAAGTGAAGTCCTTATTATATGCTCAAGGTTTATTAAACAGCGCTGGAGCTTTTGATACTACAAGAGACTATAGTAAGATTGGAGCAGACGTGTACATCGAAGATTCAGAAGGAAAGAAGATTAACCAAATTCTGAACAAAAACGGAGCAATACAAGCTTTAAATCTTGCTCTTACAGATCAACCTCTTCGCTTGAATGTGAAAGTACCCGGTCATTTTAAAACAATTTATAATTTCGAAATCGGAATGAAAAGCAGTACCGGAGAATTGATTGGTCAGTTTGCAAACTTGAGTGTTCCTACTTCTCTTGGAGGAGATGTCAATGGAGATGATGTCATTGATATAATGGATGCACTCTACATTCAAACGTATTGGGGAACGAATAAACGGGATGCCGATATCAATTTTGACGGAACAGTAGATGGGAAAGATTTGGCGTTTGTAGCGAAAAATTATTTGTTACAAAATCCAACAATAGACTCTCCTCCAATACCTAAAAAACAATTTAAAGGAAAAACGTTAGATGTAATTAAGAGTGAATTAGGAATAAAATAATGACACTTATAACCACTGGGTAAAAAATAATTACAATACCCCCTACCAAAATTCATGAAGGTTGGGGGTATTTATTATATATTAAGAAAATATAAATTGGCGTCGATGACGAAAAACTGACATAATTCCCAATTTTAGGAACTCCTAAAACTATTAGTCTTCTATTTTATCCATATTTTCTAAGTTCTTATGTTGTTTATCTTTTCCAATATGGGTATAACTAGAGGTAATTTCACTTGATGTATGTCCTAATTGTGTTTGTAAACCAATTAGGTCTTTGTTTGCAGTCCAATGCTTTGTAGCAAAAGTATGACGTAATTTATGTGGTGTTAGTCGCTTATTCACATTAAACGCTTTTGAATATTTCACTACTAGATCTTGAATGGTACGAGTAGAGAGAGGGGAGTAACTACCATTATATTTCGTGAAAAATACATGTTTTTCATCAGGAGCACAACCGTAATTCTCGACTCTAGTATGTAAATACTCTTTTAATTCATCCATTGCTCTTGGATTTACAGTTACTTGAACCTTACTTGAATGACCTTTTCTAAATACCCCTAATGAGTTTTCTTCAAAATTGATATCTTCTATTTGTAAAAAAGCAAGCTCAGATAATCGTAATCCGCTACCTAAAAAGAGTGATAAGATGGCTAAGTCTCGATTCTTATCCCTTAAAAAATACCTCAATTTAATAGGAGAGAGTGTCTTTTCGTATTCTGCAGCAACAAAGTCCAAAAATCTCAAATCTTCATTTCCCTTATATATTTTTTGTTCAAATGAATCCGCGCGTTTTACTGGATCTGAACTTACTTTAGTCGTTTCGATTTTTGCAAAGACATTTCGATAAAAATATGGTTCTTTGGTTATTGGATCTTCGTATTTTTGCGTTAAAAAGTTAAATAAGCTTTTTAACGCACTAATTCGTCTATTTACAGTTCTTTGTTCATATTTACCATCTAAGTAACCTTGGAATTCTTCAGCTTCATTTAAAGGTAACTCTGCAAGAACAGAAGTTGGTATATCAACCGGGGATATAGAATCTATGTTTAAATGTTCTAACACCCAATTGTTGTCTGCTAAAAAGTTAAAAAACAGTTTATAATCATTTGCATAGTTAAATAGAGTAGTAACTGATCTCTTCCTATTTTTCTGAAAGTACTTAAATACATAAGGTGGAAGAGAAGGGAGCAACATTTTTAATTGTTGTAGGTGCTTTTCTTGTTGTAAATTTTTGGTCTTAACTTCAAATAACTCAATATCCTTAAGAGTTTTTGATGTATGGCTCATGTTATCATTCCTTATTGCTTTTTTCGACAAAGTTCGCATATAATCCAATTTATACGCAGACTAATTAACATAACTAAATTATTAAAAAGTATCAGCAATTTTTAGTATATGTTGAGTAAATTTTTTAAAATCTCCAAGATGATTCTCAATAATTTTTTCAACGATATCGAGGTTAACACTTTGATAATCATGAACAGCAATATTTCGAAAACCTACCATGGCTTTTAGTTTCATAGATAATTTTTGGTCTAGAAGGGAATTCGAAACTAATAAATCAAACGCATCTCGACTTGTTTGTGGTATTCCTAACTTTCTAACGGCTACCAAGTGCATAGCTAAATCAATACATGCTTCACAAGCTCTTTGTATGTTTAGAATAATAGAATCTTGTTTTGTATAATCTTCTAGATTAGACGAATTGTTATCATATACTTCATTTATTCTTGAAATACAACGTTCTATTGTGGAAATTTTATTTAAAATTACTTGATTATTCATAAATAGAACCTCTTTTCTTAATGTCATCTATTATTTCTTTCCGTTCTTCATTTAATTTTGCATACATTTTTAGAACTTTTATTTCAAAATTTATTCTCCGTTCAATATCTGAACAGTATATTACCTTGCCATTGTGTATAATTTCGGCCTGGAATACAGTTGAAGAAGTGTTTAAATCAATTAAATCGACGTTATTATTTAATAGATTTGCAAGTTCTTGTGATAATAAAAATCGTTCATAATTACTTAAACTGATATCACTAAGATATGCCATATCTAAATCACTATCTGGTCGCATGCGATCCTGAGCCGCTGAACCAAACAAGATTATTACATAGGGATCAATTTTTTTTATTAACACGTTTATTAATTCTTGTAGTTTTTCTTGAGGAATCATACAGATTTACCTCCTAAAATATGTAAATTATACTAATCATTATACCACATCTAAAATGCTTTAATACACTTCGCGTTTAATTTGTATTATATGCGAAGTGTATTTCCAACTATTCCTTTCCTGACTCCTTAACTTCTTCTTTCTTAAGGACCAAAATAAATTGCCTACTATTTGATAATATTTAGGATTTATTATTAGAAAATATTCATGTGGAGATAGAGAGATTTACAGATTCTAATTCAACTAACGAATGCCATTTAGTTGTACAACATAATCGCATAATGGAATAAATAAAGGGTCTTCACAAGAAGATTTCTTATTTTTGAGCTAAATTGATTTTGGTAAAAAATAAAATAAAAATGATTCATTTTCACGAAATTAAAACCATATCAATTTCAAATATAATAAAAATACCTACTTCTATCAAACTCATTTTTATTAATAAAGGAGAAAGTAATGGATTTTTTTATTCAATTAATCATTTCTAGTATACTCATTTTATTTAATTTATCTATTCCGAAGATTTTTTCTAGTTCAAAAATTAAACTGATAAACTTTAAGAACAAAACCATAAACCGTAAAGAAATAATAGTAATAATAACTGGTTTAACTATTTTAATTATTGGTATTATCGGTATTTATTTTTTTGCTGAACGTAATGAAAGACTAACATTAATATTAATTTTCGGTACCTTTATGAATTTGTTACAACAATTCATTTTAAGACTTATTAATAAAAAGATAATGGACCCTTCTTAAGCCAAAAAATGCTTTAGTTGTATAAGTAAAAGCAAAGATCACTATTTTGTGATCTTTTTCTTTCCTCTAAAATCAACATTTTACTTTAATAGAGCATTAAAAAAGACTCCGGTGTAAACCAGAGCCTATTAAATCAACGATTCTTATTTTTTTGTATTAATTTATTCCTAATGCACTCTTAACAGTTTCTAAAGTTTGTCCTTTATATTTCGTTTGAGGTGTTGGTGCATAGTTAATTGTAGGGTTTTGCATTAAGTAGTTATTCTCTACATATTCCATATCTTTTTCATCAACTACACCGTCAAAGTTAATATCTGCATCACGTTTATTTGTTCCCCAATATGTTTGTAAGTAAAGTGCATCCTTTACATCAATGACATCATCTTTATTTACATCCCCTGCGTACGTTGGTTGTAATCCATATAGATAAAGGTTTTGATGAGTTACTTTTCCATCTTCATGGAATCCAATCTTAAAGTTTTTGTGCACTGTAAAATGTCCAGGGATATTGACTTGTAGCTCGTACGTATCATCCGTTAATGGTAAATTTGGTACTTGGAATGTATCAGAAGAATCATTTAACCCCTGGTAAACAGTACCGTTTGAACTTGTTGCTGTTATTTTTATGCCCAATTTTGAATAATCAAGCGTAGTTCCACCTATTGGTTGACCATTTGGAGCCAAGAATGCTTCTGCAGCTTTCGGTCCACGAAGTAAAGAATACGTCGGATCTATATATGCTACACTTGGATTACTACTCGGAACTACAGTTGTTGAGTTATTACTATCTGTTACTGATACGTTATATAATCCCTGTGTCCCTGGGAACATAACAGGATATGCACTATAATTAGTACTCATTTTAAACGCTGCATCCGCAAGTTTTAAATCACCTGATAGTGGAGCAACTCCATCCTTTGTTTTGATTGTAATTGTAGTTGTATAATTACTTGCTCCTGGAGCAACTGGAGTATCTGTCACAGTCATGTCAACTTTATCGGCTACACTTGGATCAAGTGTAAGATTCATTGATGCAACATTTGCATAATGATAGAATTTATAAACAACTTGTTTGACATCTTTTGCTTTGTTTAACAATAGCGCCGCATGAGTTGTTTCACCCATTTTTGCCGTGCGATCTTGGGGTTGTATATATCCATATGTTACGTCGTCGCGTGTAACAAAGATATCTCTACCACCAACAAATGTTTTATTCGTTGCCGCATCAATTGCATAGAAGTCAAGTTCCATTGGCCTAGTTGCAACTGTTGGAACTGTTACAGAGAATGTACCGTCTGGATTTACTGGTACTGATATCGCTCTTCCACCTAAATAGTCTTGATAATAAACTTTTGTACTACCTTGATTAAAGTTCATGCCAAGCTTTTGCATTTCTTCCGTTTCTTTATCATAAACCGAACCAGTAAATGTGACACTAGATTCACCATTTTTATATTTAACAATATCTGGAGCATTTACTGTTAGTTTAGGGGCTGTGTTATCAAAATAAATTGGTGCTTCCTGTGAGAATGTTTTTCCTGCGTCATTCGTACCAATTATTTTGATTTTGTAATAACCTGGTTTCGCCATATCTGAAGTGTACTCGAATGGGTGGTCATCATTCCCCGTAGGCTTGTAATATTGACCATTAAATATATGACTTACTGTATAAGTGATATTTTCATCCATTCCTAGCCCATCCATGGATCCAAGATATCCTAGCTCTTTACCTGTATTGCCATCTTCAAGAATTGCATCAAATGTACGCATGTGTGATTTAAGACTCATAATCGCATTTGTATATACTAATTGACCTGGAATTCCATAATCAAATACTTGCGTAAATGCTTGTGGCGTAAACGAGATTGGATTCATACCTTCTTCCACTGTTTTAATCGCAAAAGGTAATTGGTATGTTTCCGCTGGATTATCATGGTTTGTATACGTTACAAATCCTTCATAAATACCTAATTTAGCTGACTTTGGCACTGTAATCGCTACAGTTGATTTCTTTTTCGAATTTGCCCCAACTTTAATGGATTTATCCGTCACAATTTGCACACCATTGTCATCAGCATTTAATGAACCACGACGGTCAGCTTGGTACGTTACTTTTACATCATAAGTTTTTGCTTGATTACTATTGTTATATATATTGACTGAACGTTGGTCACTTATATTTTGTCCAGCTGGTGCAAACACACCAAATGCAAGCGCACCGGTTAAGTCTTTAACTGTTTTAAGATTTCCTTTTTTATCTACTACACCTTTCGTTTCGTCCACTACTTCAATTCTCGTTTGTGAGTGAATAGCTTCATAAGGATCTACTTGTCCAGCACCAGTTTCAAATACACTATAATCACCATTTAATGGGTCAGCTGTATTCATTAATGTTTGTTTCACTTGTGCTGGTGTTAAATTTGGATTTGCTTGTAATAATAAAGCTGCAACTCCAGCTACGTTAGGTGTAGCCATCGATGTACCAGATAAATTATCGTACGCATACTGATAATTTCCAATTTGATCTGCACCATGCATATAGGATGGAACTGTTGAGAATACTGCAACACCTGGTGCAGTTACTTCAGGTTTAATATCATATGTGATACGAGCTGGTCCACGAGAACTGAATGACGCCAATGTACTTCCTGGATTCGTTATTTGTCCCATTTCATCAAATGAGAATGTTGGCGTACCTGTACCAAGTTTAGCGATCAGGTCATTACCTTGCTCATATGACATAGAGAAGGTCGGAATCATTCCATAGCCCGCACCTAAGTATGCTGGAATAAACCCTTCACCAGCTATATTGTCAGCCATAAGAACTGCTGCTGCACCATGTTTTTGGGCAATTGTGATTTTATCAATTAGCGCATTTAAACCTCGTTTTACGAGTACGATTTTACCATTCACATCGATATTTTTATAATCCGTATCTGCACCGTAATTCGGTACTAAAACGATTGGTAAATTTTTTCCTTTTAAACTATCTACATTGTCGTTTAAACCTTTACCTAATAATTTTAAATCAGCACTTACATCAGACGTTCCATGTAATGTACCTTTTGATGTAGCAATGACTGTTTTTGTATCATTTGCACCAACTGTAATTGGCAATGCCGCAGCTCCAGGCGCACCTACTGTATACATGCCATTACCAGCATTACCAGCCGCTACAACTGCCGTTACACCAGAAAGGACTGCGTTGTTTAAGGCAAGACTTTCAACATTTTCTGGATCATTTACGCTAGCGCCAAGTGATAAATTGATAACATCCATGCCGTCAGATATCGCCTTATCAATCCCACCTAAAACATTTTCTGTTGTACCCGAACCAAATTTTCCTAATACACGGTATACATACAAATCAGCATCAGGTGCAACACCCGTTACAGCGTAATCCGTGTTATTTTTCCCACGTCCAGCGATTATGCCTGATACATGTGTTCCATGTTGCGTATAGTAAGTTTCGCCTGTAATTGTGTCCTTTTCTCCTAGCCCAGATTTTTTCCAATCATCGTAAGTTGTTTCCATTGGGTCTGCATCATTGTCAACAAAATCCCAACCTTTTACAGAACTAGGACTGATTGTCTTTGGATCAACACCAGGTTGTGCACGATAGCCTTTATAAGCATCCGTTAAATCTGGGTGATTATAATCAATACCTGTATCAATGACTCCTACTTTAACGCCTTTTCCAGTAAATCCTTCTGCGTGCAATTTGCTTACACCAGGAAATACTTCCGTTTCCGTTTTCGTCGTTGTTGTCGTACCTTGTGCACTTTCAGTTGCTTTTTCTGGCTCAATTTGAATTACATTATTTGGCCAAACAGCTTTAACAGCCTTAGATTTTAACAATGACTTAACTTTATTCGCTGGCAAGTCAATCGCAACACCATTTAAGGTATTCTTGTATGTTCGGTTAATTTTATAAAGATTTTTGTTTTCTTTTAAATCATCTTTAAAAATAGTTTGTAAATCAGTTTTAAATGTTTCTTGGGCATCGTCGGCCTGTTGATTTGCATCATCAAGAGATAAACTGTTACCTTCTGCGGCCTCTTCTAAAACGGCTACTTTTGCTGGCTGTTCTTTAAACTCGACGATTACTGATAGATTTTTAGAACTCTGTAAGTCTACTGAAGAAGGTAACTGTAATCCTTCTTGACTAGTAACCTCTATTTTTTTTAAAGCTTGACGTTGCTCAGGTGTAAGCTTTGACAGCACTTCTTCAATTGAAGATTGTGTTGCCGCCTTTGCAATTGGTTGATGTTGGTTTACTGGAAATGCGTTCAGTAAAACGCCAGTACTTAATGTCAATATTGCTGTTCCTTTAATTAAACGATTCAACTGCTTTTTCCCCCTATTAACAAACTTATCTTACTAGTATGATTATATAGAAAGTTTGCAATATTTAGATTTTGACATTTTCTATCAATTCCACTAAATAACTCGACAATTAATGTCGAATTATCTATTTGTCATTGAACTTAACAGTTAATATCAAAGAACTCCCAGTTAAACAATCTCCCCTTTTACTATGTGCTAAATTTTATCTGAGTTATTCTAGTGTTATAATTCGAGTTTCTAGATTAAGAGATAGGGCGTATTGAATCCAGAGCAAAATGAAGAATGATTTCGAATTTATCAATGTTTAATGAATAAAAAACCAAATTGATGTGGGTATATGGATTTTTTGAAAAATGACTCTTTTTCTATAAATATTTATTGTACCAAAAGGCTTTGAACGATTTTGTTAATGCTCATTTAGATTATTAGAGGATAATTAATAATAAGTATTATTTTCTTTATTCCACAATGAATTAAAAAATCGGTAACCTCTATTAGTGATTACCGATTTCAGAATGTCGACAAAAGGGGTTCAGAATGTTCAAATTCCGAGCCCCTTTTGTCATTTTTTATTTTGATTGAGAATAGAGTCCTTTTATCGACATTTTTTTTCTGTTTTGATCCACTCTATGTCACATTAGCCATGTTTATTAAATTCTTTTAAAAAAACTGTAATGAACTTGTGCAAACATTAGTTTTTTAATATTACTTAACGTCGACCAGATTTTCGATGGAATAACCAATTTGACCATATAAATGAGCCTACTAAAATAAATAGACACCATCCGATTGCCCACCAAATATGATTTTGAACATTTCCACCATTTAGTAAGTTTCGAATGGTTTCCGTAAGAGGCGTAATAGGTTGGTTTTCCGCAATCCCACGTAACCATTTTGGCATTGTGGATGTTGGGACAAATGCGCTTGATAAATACGGTAAGAAAAGTAGGATAAATCCGTACCCACTTGCCGCTGAAGGACTACTTACGAGTAAACCAATTGCAGCAAAAAGCCATGTAAAAGCTAATATAAATAACACAATTATTCCAATCGCTGAAATCCATTCTGTAAAAGTACAATTTGGTTCGTATCCTACCATAAATGCTACAAAAATCACGATACCAGTTGCTAAAAGATTTCTAAGTAAACTTGCAACGACATGGCCGGTTATAACACCACTGCTTTGAATCGGCATCGTTCGAAAGCGATCCATTATACCATTTGTCATATCAGTAGAAATATCTACAGCTGTACTGGAAGATCCAAACGCTGCACAAAGTAAAATAATTCCTGGGACAACATAATTCACATATTGACCACTTGGATCGATTGCTCCTCCAAAAACATAGGTAAACATAAGCATCAACATGATTGGTAACATAATTGAAGTTATTAAAACCTCTATATTTCGCGTGCTTTGTAACAAACTACGTTTAATAAACACACGATTACTAACGAAGAGTGATAACTTTTTAGTTTGAAGTACTTCTACTTTTTCCATGATTTAGTTACTCTCCTTTCTAGTATTTGTTAACGTTAAGAAAACATCATCTAAGCTCGGTCTTCGTATATAAACATTAGAATCATTTGGAAGCTCAGCATCCATGTGATGTATTGCTCTTTTAATTTCATCAATACTCCCATTCGTTGAGATTTCTTGAATAATTTCATCATTAAAATCTCGAACTTCAATGACAGTACCCCCAATTTGTTTTTTCATCTCAGCAGGGGTTCCGCTCGCAATGATTCGGCCATTTGCTAAAAATACTATTGTGTCTGCTAATTGATCCGCTTCTTCTAAATATTGAGTTGTTAATAACACCGTGACACCATCATCTTTCAATTGATGTATAATTTCCCACAATGCGCGTCTACTTTTAGTGTCTAACCCTGTTGTTGGTTCATCTAAAAAAAGAAGTGGTCTTTTAACAACAAGACTAATGGCTAAGTCCAATCGTCTGCGCATACCACCTGAAAAAGTTTTTACTTGTTTTTTAGCAGATTCTTTTAATTCGAATTGATCTAATAAGAAATCTGCTCGTTTATGTGCTTCTTTTTTTGATAAACCTGAAAGTTCCCCCATCATTAGGAGATTCTCTTTTGCAGTTAATATTTCATCAACAGCGGCAAATTGACCTGTAAGACTAATAGAATTTTTAACTCCAAGAGAGTTTTTTGTCATATCAAAACCGTTTAATGTGATTTTTCCATCATCAGGTGTTATTAATGTTGAAAGTACGTTAATTAAAGTAGTTTTTCCTGCTCCATTTGGCCCGAGTAAGGCAAGGATTTCTCCTTTTTTTACTGTTAAATCTAACCCATCTAAAACAATTTGTTTGCCAAATCGTTTTTGTAATCCACTTATTTCTAAAATAAGATCACTAATCATGTGATGTCCTCCTTCATTTGGTAAACTTTATACGATATAAACTGTTTATATTATACACTGTTTGTTGCATAAACAGTATAATATATATACAATTAGTTGACAATACTTTTTTAGTAAAAAATGGAGTGAGCGATGTGAGCCAAGAGAAGGAAATTAAATTACCTCAAGGAGTTGCGATTAGCTGGGGAGTGGCGAGTAAACCACAACGAGGGCCAAAAAGAGAGCTAAGCATAGAACAAATTGTTGGAGCTGCAATTGAAATAGCAGATCGTGATGGTATAGAAGCAGTTTCAATGAATCGAGTTGCAACCTCTCTCGGTTATACGACAATGTCCTTATATCGATACATACCAAGTAAAGATGATTTACTATTATTAATGCAGGAAGCTGCATCCAAAGATGCGAATTTTACATCAAATAGTGATATGGATTGGCGTTCAAAGATGCGTGAATATTTTCGAACGAATATGGAAGTATTTCAAAAACATCATTGGTTTGCTGATATTCCAATTTCAGGTGTACCAATTACACCAAACCAACTGAAATTCGTTGATTATGCTCTATATACAATGCGTGATCTTCCATTAAATGATTATGAAAAAATGTCTTTTGTTCTTTTGTTAAGCGGTTATTCAAGATGGTGCGGAACAATTGTTAGTGACATGCTAAAATCAATTAAATCAGGAAAAAGTGAAAATGTATTTAACGGGGTAGAGTTTGGTGACGCTTTAAAAAAATTGGTTACCCCTGAACAATTCCCAGATTTATATCCATTCATTATGTCTAATGTATATATTGAAGATCATCCAGAAAATAACCCAATTGGAAATGATTTTGAATTTGGATTGGAAAGAATTTTAGATGGAATTGAACATTATATAAAATTAAAAGAACAAGTAAACTAGTTGCATTGTATGAGTCTGAAGAAAATTTAACAATCATCGGAAATACGAGCTCTAGTAAAATAAGAAATAGATAACAAAAAGAGGCATTGCTTAATAGCAATGCCTTTTTTTGTTTTAAAATAGAATTAGTAAAATTTATTGAGGTGAGATACATGCTTTCAAAACATCATTCAATTCAAAGAGATCAATTGGAAATGATCGCGCTCGACCAACTTGTACCTGATAATCACTTAGTCCGAAAAATAGAAGCATCAATTGATTTTTCTTTTATTTATGATTTAGTGAAAGACATGTATTCTCCTGTTGGTCGCCCAAGCATTGATACGGTTATTTTAATTAAGTTAACCTTTATTCAATATTCATTTGGTATTCGCTCCATGCGTAAAACAATTGAAGAAGTTGAAACAAACATGGCTTATCGTTGGTTTTTAGGCTATGGCTTTTATGATAAAGTACCTCACTTTTCAACCTTTAGTAAAAACTATGAGCGTCGATTTCAAGATTCCGATTTATTTGAACAGATTTTCTATCGTATTTTAAAATTGGCTGCCGAGAAGAAATTAATTAGTTCAGAACACGTTTTTATTGATTCCACCCATGTGAAAGCCAGCGCAAATAAGCATAAATTTGAAAAGAAAGTCGTTCGCAAAGAGACTCGGGCTTATCAAGATCAACTCAATCAAGAAATTAATGAAGATCGTGAAGACCATGGAAAAAAGCCGTTTCCCCCGGACAAGTTTGAGAAAGAAGAACAAAAAGAAATCAAAGAGAGTAAAACTGATTCAGAGAGTGGCTATTATGTAAAAGATGAACGGACCAAACAATTTGCCTACTCTTTTCATGCAGCTTCTGATCGAAACGGCTTTGTATTAGGAAGTATTGTGACTCCGGGGAACGTAGATGATAGTCAAATGTTGGAACCATTAGTAAAAGAAGTGATTGAGAAAGTTGGAAAACCTACTGCGGTTGCGGCAGACGCAGGATACAAAACACCGGCTATAGCGAAATACTTAATTGATAACGAAATGACACCAGCTTTACCATACACACGACCACGAACAAAAGAAGGTTTTTTCCGAAAACATGAGTATGTTTATGATGAGCACTATGATTGTTATCTTTGTCCTGCAGGAGAGGTTTTGACTTATTCAACAACTACGAAAGAAGGCTATCGTGAATACAAATCACCAAAAAAGATTTGTGCGACATGCCCGTTTTTAGCGCAATGTACGGAGAGTAAAGATCATCAAAAAGTGGTGACTCGTCACATTTGACAAGAATACATCGAGGAAGCAGAACACCTTAGACATCATGAAGAAGTAAAACCAATCTATGCGAAGCGAAAAGAAACGATTGAACGTGTTTTCGCAGATGCGAAAGAAAAGCATGGCATGCGATGGACAACTTTAAGGGGACTTAAAAAATTGTAGATGCAGGCGATGCTTACTTTTGCATCCATGAATTTAAAGAAGATGGCCACCTGGACATGGAGTGGCCCAAAAACGGCATAAAAATGAGGAGAACAGTAGTCTATTCTCACTCAAAATACAAAAAAATGACAAAAGGGATTCGGAATAAGACCATTCCGAACCCCTTTTGTCGACAATCTGAAATCGGTAACCTCTATTAGAGATTACCGATTTTCTATTCATTTCTTTAATTACTCTAGACCAAGTGCTTGTAAAACATCGTCTAAAGTTTGGCCTTTATATTTCGTTTTTGCTTTTGGAGAATTTTCATTCCATGGATTTTGCATCATGTAGTTATTAATTACATACTGCATATCTTTTTCATCAACTACACCATCATAGTTAATGTCCGCGTCACGTTTATTTGTTCCCCAATATGTTTGAATGTATAATGCATCGTTTATATCAATGACATTATCTTTATTCACATCTCCACCAGGAATATATTCATAATTAACTGGTTTTGATGCAGCTGTCACTTTTCCATCCTCTTTATATCCGATTGTAAAGTCTTTTGTAAATGTAAAGTGACCAGGTACATCAATTTTTTGTGTAAATGTGTCATCAGTTAATGGTAATCTCGTTCTGAACGCGAATGGTGATGTGCTAGAAAATCCTAGCTGATCTGTTACGCCATACTCTTTACCATTTGAATCTTTGACGCTAATTTTTGTACCAGCTTTAGTATAGTCAAGTTGTTTCATTTCAGGCTCTAAACCATCAAATTTCATCAAACCTTCAGCTTGAACTCCGCCTCTCATAAGTGAGTATGCCGGTGTTACATAGAAGTATGGTTGAATACCTTGTGTCGTTACTGTACTATTATCCACATTTGTATAAACAGCGCTGAAGAATCTATTAGCACCATTTGGACTATAAAAGGCCATTGGAGCTTTGTTGTATAGATCTTTTGCTTTGAATGTCACGTCTACTAATGAAGCATCACCAGCTATACCAGTATTCGCAAGGTCCCCAGTCGCTGTCGCAGTAATCGTCATTAATGTTCTTCCACCAGTTTGAGGAACATTCGTATATTGAACATCTAGCTTATCTTTAAATGCAGCATTTGGTTGTACATTTACTGCATCAATGTACTGATTTGGATAAGTAAAGCTGAACGTTGCTTTCTTTACGTTTGTTTTCACATTTTTTGATGAGAAAGTTACAGTTGTAGAATCGCCCATGTTTACACGTTGCTTATCAGCAATTGCCGTTGTATAAGCCGTTCCTTGTCTGACAAAATAAGAATCTATCACACTATCATAATTTCGAACAGTTGATTTGCTATAATCTGTGAAGTCATATTCTGTAATAGCATTCACTATTGGACCAGATGTACTTAAAGGAATTTCTGAGTTGAAATTTCCTTGTGCATCTACTGGTATACTTTTTTCTGAAGAACTATTCGGATTATAATACGTAAAAGTATTATCGCCCTGTGAAGCAGTAATACCTGCTGCCTTCATCTCGTCAATATCTTTATCGAATACATTTCCTGATACAGTAACTTTTGTGTCAGTCGGATTAGCTGTTTCGTAAATACCTCCAGCCTTTACGTTATTCATCGTTACTTTTGGCTCTTTCACTCCGTAGTATACTGGTGTATCAGCTGTGAAATTCTCGCCTTTATCATTTGTACCAACCATGCGAATCGTATATGCCCCTGGCTCCGTGTTTTTAAAATCAAACGAGATCGGATTGTCCGGATTACCAGTTAATGGATAATATTGACCTTCGTTTAACACACCTTTGTAATAATAATCCTTATTCTCATCTGCTGCTATTCCATCAGCTGAGCCTAAGAATCCGATTTCTTTGTCGGTTTTTGGATCCACAAGGAAGAATTCAAAATAACGCATATGTGAATTTAATTTAAAGTCTACGCCTAGTGACCATCTAGTGTAATTACTTCCTGATTCATACGGTATTGTATAAGCTGCTGTAGGATTAGTTGTTAAATACTCAATCCCCTCTTTTACTGTATGAATCGCAAATGGAACTTTATATGTTTCATTCGGATTCTTTTGGTTTGTATAAACAATATAGCCTTCATATGTTCCTAGTTTTGCAGATTTCGGAACGTTGATTGTTGCATCCATATTTGCACTGCTGTATTTTTTGACTTTTACAGATGATTTCACATCTAATGTAACCCCATTAGCTGCTGCATCTTGGCTCACCCTAGAATCATCTGTAGCACGTGCATCTAACGTTTGGAACTGAACCTTTACGTCATATGTCTTATCGACAGAAGATTTATTAAATAAAGTCATTGAACGTGAATCTGTCAGATTTTTCCCTGCAGGGGCTTGTTCACCAAAACTAACTGCACCAGTAATGTTTTTAATTTGTTTAATGCCCTTATCTGCTAAAGTTTCCCCACCATAATTTGTTGAATTATCTTTAACTGTTGAAGTTTTATCTTTTACTTGAATCTCTGTTTGTGTATGAACTGCATTGTATGGGTCTACTCGACCTGCCCCAACTTCATATACACTATATTTATCAGATAGTGGATCTGCTGTGTTCATTAGTGTAGCTTTAACATCTGCAGGCGTCATGTCAGGATGCGCTTGCTTGATTAGAGCTGCAACCCCTGCAACGTTAGGTGTTGCCATTGATGTTCCAGATAAGCGGTCATAAGCATATTGATAGTTTCCAATTTGATCTGCCCCGTGCATATAAGAAGGAACTGTAGAGAAAACAGATACACCAGGTGCTGTTACTTCAGGTTTAATATCATATAACACTCGAGATGGACCACGTGAACTGAATGACGCTAATTTATCACCTGTTGTGACTACTTGTTTCATATTACTAAATGTAAAGTCCATAGAAGCACCAGCAGTTTTCAATCCGCCTATTTGAGCAGCTAAAGCAGCACCTTGTGCATTACTAATTAAAAATGACGGAATATAGTTATAACCTTCTCCAAGGTATACATCTCCATTCGGCACAGGTGAATCATATAATACAGCACCGATTGCTCCATGTGCTTTTGCTGTACTAATAAGTTGACTTAAAGAAGCACTACCTCGTTGAGCTAATACAACTTTTCCCTTTGCATCAACTCCATCATACGAAGCTTCAGTGCCGTATAATACATTGACTAATTGCACAGTTTTCCCTTCAAAATCTGCGACGTTATCCGTTAAACCTTGAGCTGTTAGTTTTAAATCTGCTGTAACATCACCCGTAGGCGCTTTTAATGTTCCTGTATAAGTCGGAATGTTCACAGACGTATCGCTTGCCCCAACTGTAATCGCTAAAGGTGAGTTACCTGGCGCACCTAAGGAATACATCGTATCCCCAGAATTTCCTGCAGCAACAACTGCTGTAACTCCTGCAATAACAGCATTGTTAACGGCAATCGTTGTAGGATATAATGGGTCATTATAATCTGCACCAAGAGACATATTGATAACGTCCATACCATCAGATACTGCTTTATCAATACCTGCCAAGATTGCAGACATAGAACCAGACCCGTATGCTCCTAGAACACGATAAGAATAAATATCCGCATCCGGTGCAACACCTGTTACTGAAAGGTCTCCTTTATTTTTCCCTTGTCCAGCGATGATACCCGCAACATGTGTTCCGTGCTCAGTATAGTATGCTTCACCACTATCGCCTAACTCAGGCTGACCAGACTTCTGCCAATCTGCATAAGTCGTTTCCATCGGATCATTGTCATTATCTACGAAATCGTAACCACCTTTAAACGCATCTTTTAAATCTGGATGATTGTAATCAATACCAGTGTCAAGGATCCCAACTTTTACGCCTTTTCCTGTATAGCCTTCTTCATGAAGTTTTTCAATACCTGGGAAAGTAACTGATGTATGAGTTGCAGCTTGCGTTCCTGATGTCGAAGATTCACTAATTGACGGTGGCTCAACATGAACTTGTAAATCACTATAAACAGATTGTACCGCTCCCGATTTAAGAAGTGATTTTATTTTGTTAGCTGGAATCGTCATTGCAACTCCATTAAATGCTTTCTTATATGAGCGTTTAATGGTATATGGATTTTTCTTATCTTTTAGTTCACTACTGAAAATTGTTTTTAAATCCTTTTGGAACGTTTCATGTGAATCGTCTACTTTTGCTTGTGCATCCGCTGCTGAAAGCGTATCACCATTTGATGCTGCTTCGATAACCGCAGTCTGCTGAGGCTTGTCCTTAAACTCGACAATGACAGATGTAGGCTTGTCACTAGTTTGATCGACTTCAGAAGATAATTGAAGCCCCTCTTTGTCAGTTAATTTCAATTGCTTAATTGCCTGTAGCTGCTGTGGTGTAAGTTTTGAAAGCACTTGTTCAATTGCTGTTTGCGTTGCAGCTTTTGCAATTGGCTGATGTTGTGTTACTGGAAATCCATTAAGTAGTACACCCGTACCTAATGCTACAACTGCTGTACTTTTGATTAAACGTTTCATCTTAGTTGTCTCCCCCATTTTCGATATTTTCTTTCTAGTTAGATTATACAGAAAATTGATTATAAATGAATTTTGACAAATTGTATCAATTCCGCATTATTTTTCGTCATTTTCCGACAAATAAAGACTTAGAAACAACCTTGTTCATTTAATTTAATTTAATTTAATTTGTTACTACTATTCATTCTTAACGCTATACTTTTCAATGACTTACAATCTCCCTACTATTTGTCAATACTACTACATATACAAATACTTGTCGTTTTACAAACCGAAAAACTGTCGTTTAGTGCAAAAAAATATACCTTACATTCCATTTATTTCCATGTTATAATAGAATTTTAATTATTTTGCAGTTAATGTAATTTTTGTACAGTTCTGTGTCTTTTCTTCTTCTTAATCTTTTTTGCTTCCTTAAGTGTATTTAAGTATTGTGAAGAAATAGAAGTTGCTTATGTAATTGTAAAAAGATAAGTTAATCATTATATAAAAGAAAGTATTAAAGGAGAGCTAAGAAGAGTGAAAATCCATCCTCTAAAAAGAAAGATGATCGATATATTGTTTCACATATCAAAGAATTTTATGGAATCCAAATATGAATGGGCGTTTGGGATATGTGGTGTTAAAACTCGGTTATAGCGATATTACAGCCTTGCATAATATACAGATTATACGGGAAGTTTATAATTTTGTACTTTTACAAAATTCACCAATTCTTATTTTTTGGGGATTTATCTTGATAAAATTCAACATTTTTTCATTTTTATCTCTTTTCATTTTCAAAATTCGGATATATTTATCTTCTAATTCCTTATTTAGAAAGTTTCGATATATGATTCTTACACGCTGTTGCTTCGATAGTCTCTACTCCTTTTCTTTCACATAACGATGTGATACTTACAAGTCCATATTGTATGTGCTAAACTATTACTGTCTTTTGACATAAAAATTCCTCCGTACGCTGCTATTTTGGTTGGCTGGTTGGCGAACCAAAAATAGTTTAGCACCTCGGGGGAATTTTTTTTATACCTCGCTATAAGCTTTTTGGAACCCTAGGCCTAGCCTAGGGTTCCAAAAAAGCAAAAGGTATTCGGAATAAAAGTATTCCGAATACCTTTTGTTGACAATTTTAAATCGTTAACTGCTTTTAAAAGATTACTGATTATGAGACATTTGATTTTTTCTCTAATTTTGAATAATACTTTTTCATTTTCTCGTACATATATTTAAATCTATAATCTCTATAATGACCATCTTCTTTCGCCCATTATAAGAGTCATAAATAAAAAACCTGTATAGACTAATTTCTACACAGGTTTACAATTTCCTACTCAATGTCAAGAAGTGTTAAGAAAAGGGGATTAAAGTTGTATAACCATTTTTTCGGTTGGTATTCCAGCATTACACGTTTAATTTGCAGACCCTTAAAAAAATTTTAAGTATTTTTCTCTCTCGTATGACCGAACCTACCGACTTTATTATATACAGTATTTCATTTTTGGATTTTAAGATTTCCTGTCAATTTCCTTTTCCATTAAACTCTATAATAGTTTATTAAATATTCTGCAAACTATTTATATACACATTAATTCTATTTAACTTAGAGCACGAATATACGTTTCTTCTAATTCTTTATTTAAAAACTTTCGATAATCCCAAATTGTTCTTAGACATTTTTGAAAATCACCTTGGATTTTATCACTTTTCACCTTTGAAGCAACGTTTAATAATGCTTCTAATCCTTCATAGTACCGTTTTGTTTTACATTTTAACAATCCAATTGCGTATTGATAATCTAAATATAGATGCTTCATCTGTAAGTTGGATGAGTTACTCAACTCATCGATTTGATCATGAAACTTTTCAATAAACATTTCAGCATCCTCTAAACGGCCCAATTTCACATAGCATTCTATAATCCTTGGAATACCCACATGAACATCATCACGGTTTCGAATCCATTTATAATAGGAATCAACCACATGAAAATCACCAAAATCAATGCGTGCTACATATCGATTTCCGACCGCTAAATCTGCATAATAATCACTTATTTTTTCATATTTATTGATTAAATTTAAAACCTCTTTTAAACTCCCTCCTAGTCTAGTTAAAGCAAATGCTTGATACATTAGTGCACGACCTAAATGATCTTTACTTTTTGTCATTTTTTCTAATCGCTTCGCAAAGCTTAAAACCTCGTCCCATTGTTTTAACGAATAATATGTTGCCGTAATCCATAAAATCGTTAACTCTTGAAATTTCGTTGGCATATAGGAAATATATTCTAATACACGCTCTAACACTATGTTCCCTTCACTGGTTAAACGCGTCCAATAAAATTTCCGAAAATAACTGATTGCTACTTCTTCAGTTATTGAATTAGACATATGCTCAATAATGAATTCATATAAAGGAATCGCTACTTCTTCCTTCCCTTCTAAAAAAAGCTTTTCTGCAATAAAAAATACATTTTGGAAATATTTTGTCCGGATGGCTACTGATTCTTCGTTGTTTATAATTGATAAGATGTTAGATAACGCAGAGTTAAATCCATTATTAGCACATTGGTATATAAAAGCACTACTTCTTCTTTTATCTAGTAAGTTTCTTTCGTTAAAACACAATTTCACATAATCATTATAAAAAGAGCCTTTAGGTAGTTCAAAAGCCTTTGTTATGGCATCCAAGTTATGTAATGATAGGACTTTTTTACTATTAAATATCTGACTGATTTCAGTTTTATGTATTTCTGATTTTATAGCTAGATCTTTCAGCTTCCAGTTTTTATCTTTCATCAACTTTGTAAATGTATATAGAAGAACTTCTTTCATGTTGCACCTCGCCACTAAGTTGGTTATTTTCTTCTTTAATTCTCAAAAAGAACACCTTTGAGTTGATAGGGGGAAAATTATCTATCTCTCAAAAATTTTAGACATTTCCTTTTAATTAGTTTCATTATATGAAAAGTTGATGTAATTGGCATTTTGACAAAAAAAATCATTTAAACTTTTTTAAAATAGGAACATTAAGTTATAGTGAAATTATTATTATGTTCATTTCTTTGAAAATTAATTAAGTTAATAATTAATACAATAAAGAAGCCGTGGAGGTAAAATGGATTAAGTGTCTTATCCCCTTGTAGAAAACCAATGTATTTATGTAAAAATAAAACAAGACTAATAATGACCTCAAACGTAAGCCACTTAAATGTTTTACGACTTTGTAATTGTAAAGGCAAGGCATTTTCTTTTGTTACTGTAATAGTTAAAGTAGAAACATAAGTGGATTTACAAAGCATATACCGCATATAACACGATTCCTATGATCGGTATTGCAATTTGCAATACATTATTTCTACCTCCCCACCCATCTCGTTCAGATGCAGTATTAAAATGTGCACGATTTATCTTAGGTAGATCCTTCCATATATAAAATGAGTATCCAAACTTGAAGACGAGAAGAATGAAAGATACAATATCCACTGCTTGCTCTATCTTCTTCATTGGTAGAGTCCTAGTGCTATTCGCGCTAACATCATCCTCTTTATTTAAGCTTAAATATTAAATTTATTAGTAATTAATTCTGCATTATTAATTTACGTCCATTTTTACGCTCCTTTTTACAAACCTAAGTGCCTACTTATTTCGATTTGATGTATACAATCGCTTACAAAGAATGTAAATTAGATGAAACAAATTAGAACTAGGTACTTGTTTACTTAAGCAATAACTGCAGTCTTAAGCCTGCCTTATAGACTTCTAGGATTTTCAAATATTAAGAATCAACCTTGTACAACTTGTAAGGAATCTAATGTTATAACCAATAGGTTCAAGTTCTTTTAAAAGTGGCGTTTAAAAGATATACAGCTTCCTGCACATTTATTACAGACTAACTTTTAGACAGGTAACAAAAAAGAAAAGAACCGATATTTTCGCAGTGTACAAAACGTACAACTGTTAGATCCATAAAGATTTCTATCTATATCCATCTCTATTAAATGGTTGACTAGAACAGATGTTTTCGTTATTATAAAGCTCTTCAGCTTATGTTAAAACTGGAATATACCTAGAAATCTAGGAAATAAAGGAGAGTACATAACGAATGAATAAAACAGAATTGATTAACGCAGTAGCAAAAGCAAGCGAATTATCAAAAAAAGATGCAGGTAAGGCTGTTGACGCTGTATTTGAAACGATTTCGAATGCTTTATCAAATGGCAATAAAGTACAATTGATTGGCTTTGGTAATTTCGAAGTTCGAGAAAGAGCCGCAAGAAAAGGAAGAAACCCACAAACGGGTGAGGAAATTGAAATTGCTGCTTCAAAAATCCCTGCATTTTCAGCAGGAAAAGCTTTAAAAGATGCCGTTAAAAATTCTTAAATTAAAGAATATATATTTTTATTAAATAGATCTGACAGTGTAGCCATACAAAACAGAACTTGTTTAAATAAGTCTCCAAATTTATTTAAATATATTCGAAAAAGAAAAAAATGACCAGTAGTTCAGATAATATAAAGAAATGTTAAATAATTATATATATAAATCAGTAAATCCAAGTGATTTTAACTGGACAAATAGAATTGTATTTAACACGAAAAAACGCTTGGTATTTCCGAGCGTTTTTTCGTGGCTTTTTTATCACATATCTTTTGATTAGAGGAATTAATACCCATATTCTTCAAATTCCTTTTCATTTCCATTAAATACATTTACATCTATGAATTTTTCATTACCACTATATCCCTTTAATCGATCTCGGTCGGTGTACTGCCAAAATGTCCAAGTTCGTTTATCTGATAAAGAAGGTTTGGTAAACACATCTCTTATCCATATATCACATTGTTCAAAATGATCTTTAATATACAAATCATTAGCCTTTTTTGTCGTATAGAGAATGACTTGTTTTCCGTAATGCTCTTGAAGTATTTGAACCATTGTATGAAGTTCTTTCTCTACTCTAATACGATTAGGGAGATTTTTTTCTTTCTCTCCATAAAACTCAACATCGATGACTGGAGGTAATGTTTGTTTATTAATGGGTACTGTTTTCATAAAGTTCTCAGCTTGGGTATTACCTTCGCTATCATAGCTAAAAAAGTGATAGGCTCCAATCCGTAGATTAGTTTTTTCTGCACCTTTCCAATTTGTTTCAAAATACTCATCGACAAAAGAACTCCCTTCAGTAGCTTTAATAAAGGCAAATTTAATGTCTTGTTTCTGAAATTGTTCCCACTTTATTTCACCTTGATAAGATGAAACATCTATTCCTTTCACAGGATAATACTTTGCATTGAAAGTATTGGGGATAAGAATACCTTGATACCACAACAATACCATCAACAATAATGCAATTACTAAAAGAATGAATAGATAACTAAATGATTTGCGTTTTTTCTTTTTTTCTTCAATATTGTCAAACATCATCTTCTCTCACACCATTCAGAATTATATTTCTTATTACATAATCCGATAGATGGAATTTCTATTTCTTATTTGTTCATCTTACCAATCCGACCTGGAAACGTCCAGAAGTTACAAATTTCGAGCACTTAAGGACACGTCCCATAAACGTATATAAGGTGATTATGAGGCATAAAAAATGCTATTATTCCTTAGAAACGTTTTAAAACGTTTCTAAGAAATAATAGCTTTGGGAAGGTGTGAGTACAAAGTAACGAAAGTGAGTAATAGAAAATGATCAAAGTAGTGCGGACGGATAAAACGCCCATTTTCTACTATATGATGTATACGCTGACATTGTGTTTAGTATGTGTTGTTATGTTACTACAGAATATCTTCGAATTACGAAGTTTTTTTGTTCACGCATTTAAGATGAACAGGCTCATATTCTTTAAAAATGTAATATTATGCATTTGAAGGAGTGATTACTATGCCATGGCAACAAAAAATTAGATATTTGATTGGTAAACCTGTTGGTGTTTCATTGAGAAATGGGCAAGGAACGTCAGGTATCTTGTGCGGCATATCTGGTGAAAAGATTCTTGTAATTGAATATTTGTATCAAGCGCAATTTGCCTTAAAACAATACAGTTTTTTTATGATTCAGGATATAAATGAATTTCCACCTTGTCATCTCTCACAACCAGTATATTATTGAAACGTCCCTCTAGAGAGGGATTTTTTCTTCGTAAAAAAAGAAGGTAGTTTTAATTCCCTAAAATCCTCATAAATTTTGCAAAGTTTAAGAAAAACTATTTTACTCTTATATAAATTTGTTCACATTCTTCTCCAGTTGGCTCATAAAAGCAGTGATTTTTCCATTTACCTGCATTTGGTTGATTGTACCAAGTTGCAGGACATTTTTTCGACTCAGGACCCCACGGATTAAAGTACCATAAAGAATACTTAGCAGGATACCCTCGCCAATCTTCTAAACACTGTCTCGCTAAGCTGATATAAGGCTCTGTTGCTTTCTGATAAAAATAAGA
This sequence comes from Arthrobacter citreus, assembly GCA_013200995.1. GTDB lineage: Bacteria > Bacillota > Bacilli > Bacillales > Bacillaceae_G > Gottfriedia. The sequence continues at coordinate 218,186 of CP053689.1, forward strand.
TTCGTGAATCGCATCAAATGAAGCATCACTGCCGTGATATTGAAATATTGCTTGTCGTACTGTATCTACATCTTTAAAGTCTGAACAGGTTACTAAGGCACGGTTAACAACTACACAACCTACTGCTAACATACCTTGCTTGCCTTCTCCTTCTGCTTCTGCTCGTATTAACCTTGCTAATACGTCTACGTCTTTTTCATTATACTTAATTCGGCTCATAAAAAAACCTCCTTACCTCATAATATGAAGGAAAAGAGAATATTATTTTTTTGATTGAACTTCAGATAATTTAAATAGAGCGAAAAAATAATACTGCAACTCGTGTTCTTCAACTAATGCTGAGCGCTAGTTGCATAAGAATGTTCAAAAGCATTAAAAAAATTTATTTAACCCTTTACAACCGTACCTTGGTGAAAAACTATTTTCCAGCGACTAATTCTCACTAACCATTTCATCTACTTCATTATCTTGAAACCGTTTATCAAGCGCATCTTTAACTATAGAACGAGAGTAGATACAGCCTGAAGCGCTAATTTCCCAGAAATCCTCAGTTGTTTCATTATCTACATCCTGAATTGTTGATACTAATTCTCGATGATGAATGACAGGTTCCCTAACTTTCAGAACTTCTAATATAGGCATAATCTTACTATCTGTTTTAGGTATTCCTTTAACATCTAAATCAACCTCATTTATATCGCTCATCATCTTTCAACCCTTTCATCTATCAATTACTACAAACTTAGCTTGAAATAAATTGTTCTTTTACACATTATTCTACTAGTATGTTGCAAATGTATTGTTTATTGAAGTTATATATATTAAGAATTAACTTTGACCATTCCTGATTCAAGTACAATTCTTCACAATCTTATACACTTTAATAAAATTCATTGAAGTTTTCATTATTTTTTCGAAAGAGAAAATGAAATAGAGAGAAAACGCATTAGCAAGCACTAATACGTTTTCTTCATTTATTAATAATAGAAATCCTCCATTGGAATAGCGTCTTCTTGCACCCCTTCGTCATAAATTATCTCTAAACCATCTGGTACTGTATCGAATCGTAATTCATTATTCCGATCATAAATCTCAATATCTTTTATTTGGCACTGCTCGGAAACGAGCTGTTTTTCGACCATTCTCCAAGCTCTTACTAATAATTCTCTACCTGCAGCACTATTACTAGTCGCCTGAGTGATATACTCATAGATTTCCTTATCTTCTTTGTTAGAAATAAATAATGTAATCTGCACTCTTGCTGTTTCCTGTTTTTTTCTCCCTCTTTTTCCCATTATACTTGCACCAAATCACTAAATTTCTTCATAGCCAAATTATACATACCGACAACATTACTAAAAATAGGTGGAGCAAACTTAATGCCATCTGATGTCCATACCTGTGGTGTAATAATCTCTGTGTTTCCGTAATGGTTTTTAATAAATGGTGCAATTATTTCAGCTGGCCCGCCTACTACTTTTACTTTATCTTCTTTTTTCCATTTCTTAGACGTATCACCAATTATTCCTCTTGCAATTGCAAATGGGCTCGCTTCACCATATTTACTAGTCAACATTCCGTAATCTGTTGTAAAGCTTTCTATATCAATAATTCTACCTCTAAGAATACTGATTAAATTCACTGTTCCACTTCCAACATCAATGATTCGCACTAACTCAGTCGTATAAGGTATTGAATGAAATGCTGCAGCACCTTCAGCAGCTACAATCACATCTTTAATTACGAATTTTTTCAAAGAACCATTTACTTTAATTTCGTGGGATTTGATTAATGAACTCTTTATGTCCATTGCTACTTCTTTTGTTAATGAATCATATGGATTTCCTACAGCTAGATACACTTCTTTTTCGTTTGTATTTCGGTGTAATGCTAACAAAATCCTCATTGTCGCTTCAAAGTGATTTTTCGAAACTCCGTACATACTACTACCGAACTCGGATTCTATCTTTGCTAATGTACCTCCAAACCCTTTCATCCCCTGGTATTCCCATTCCATGTCATCTGGTCCATGTTGTTCTTGTTGTGGTCTTCTGTGCCAATCGGCAATTGCAGAACAAAATTTATCTAGTTTACTTCCCATGCATACTTTTACTTCGTTATTACCGGCGTCAATTGCAATAATCTGATTAAAAGCGTTATTAGTTGTAGTCATTTGAACGTTCCTCCTCAGAATCTAGCTTGTAAATCAATTCTTTCATTACTTTACCCAATCCAGATTGTTGAATATCAATCACAAAAGCAGATACCAGGTACCCTATAAGTTTCTCCACGGTATAATCATGTTCATGTATGATTTCTAAGTCAGACAATGTAACTTCTAAACGATAAATATCATCATATTTAAATACGATCCTAGTAGTCTGTAAGTTCGAAAAATAGGAATTTGGTAAACTATGAATCTTTGAAGTTTTATTTTCTTGAATCCCTGAAATTTCAATTGAATGGTCCATATTTAAGATTCTTCTATATATTTCTTTTTTGTTTACTGTTGTCGTGATTTCTTCAATAAAATCTTGAACTAAAAATTCGATTAATTTATTGATAAAGAGGATTGCTCCAGTTTTCTGCCTGAAGTCTCTGCATATTGTTGTTAACCGAGTAAGGTGGACTGATGGTATATCAATGTTAAGTGGAACACCGAGCAATTTATTCATGCCTCTGAAAAATGATTTTCCTCTGCGATTACAATGATCATAATACAATAAGTCAGCTTCGCTATAAGATTTTGATATCATTTAAACACCTCTTATATACAAAATGTTATTAAATATGTTTGTAGCTGCCTTTCGCTTGTTCATCATCCAATCTCCAGCATATCTACCCAATGTCTCATGATCTTGTTTACTTAGTTTCACATGAACCATGTAATCAGTAACTGCATATTTAAATTGCTGATAGTCATATCCTCTTCTAAACATTACGTAAAATGCATTTGAGACAAGTTCCGTCATACTAATGTCTAATGCACTTGCTTTCTTATATAAGTAGTTATAATTTTCCTCTGACACATAAATTTTCACATCTGTTTTTTTATCTGAACGCGTTTTCTTATTCGATCGTCTTTTCTTGTAGTTTTCATGATTGAATATCGGATTTAGATTCATCCCCTCTCTCACCTCCCAAATTAATCTTTTTAACATTTGCTCATATCCTTGGGTCGGTCGGTTTATTCTCTTAGATGCACCTCTCCCCTTCTAAATTCTGAGTAATGTTAAGTAATACTAAGTAATTGTGAGTAATAATTAGTAATTCTAACTCTTTGATAGAATGTATTAAGTGAAGAGCTTGTCTTATTCCACTAGAATGAAAATTTCAATCCAGTTTGTTGGATTTTTTTCAAAAAAATAAAAAACCTGCAGTATCTATTCAGATACCACAGGCTTAATTGTTAATACTTGCTCTATTGGTGGCTTGCCTAAAGCTAGCCAAATTCGAATGAAATTCTCTAAAGTAGGAACGGCACCGTTCCATATATTACTAATAGTGCTTCTACCTACACCAGTTAATTCAGTAACCTCTTTTTGATTTTTACCTTGATTCTCAAATATACTTTGAATCTTATTCTCTATAATAAAAGATTGATTTGATACCAATGGTCTCCCTTTTGCTGGTAACCAAGAAAGATACATTGCTATTGCACCTTTTATGACATCTTCAATTGTTGCATCATTCTCCTTACCATGTAAAAGGTTATTATGCTTATAGTATTTTACTAACTTTTCTAACTCAGCGAAGGTTTCCTCAGACAGATTAATTGTTATTTCCACGAATAGTAATCTCCTTTTCTGTTCATAATGAAAATAAAAAGAGTTGGTGTTACTTTATGTTTATTATGGCTGATAAAGACTTTGACAATCGTTTAGAAGAAAGTATTGAAAAAGGTAGAAAAGTTTAATATTAATAAAACGTATCGAATTTAAATGGATATTAATATCTATTTATTCGATGCGTTTTTTATTTTTATCAATTTTTTTAACATATAATAAATTAATCCAATTGCAGTACCCCGGATTACTACACCTTTTTTATTACGACCTTTTCTTAACTCCCTTAAATTACTACTATTCGCTACCAAATTTTCACTTTCCTTTTTTGAGTATTCCACTTGCCTTATAAATATAAATTTATGTAATGTTAATGATTTTAAGCCCTGCACTTCGTTACGGTCTGTAAGTATTATTTTTCATTTGTAAACTCCTATCAAAATATTACTTTATCTACTGTACCCCTATCCCAATTTTCTATCTAAATTTTTTTTCTGTTTATTTTAATGTTCTTGAATTTTGTTTTTTTGGATGTTTTACTGCTTAAATAGTATTTAAACTAACATTTTGATTTAATCTTATTGAGATAGCCTATTTCAATATCTCTAATTTCTAATCAAACGTTTGTTTAAGAAGTATTTATGACTCAAATACTCTCCGATCTTCTCCGAATATCTCTTTCAAAAATGGATGTGCCAGCAGCCCTCTCGCAGGCTCGATGCCTGCTTATATTCAAAGAAAAGCATATGCTTTTCTTCCATGCGTAAAGAAATCGCATCATTGATCCCCTTCTCGCTTTTTCATCTTCCTAAATAAATGCTTCTATAATGAAGCAAAAAGGGAGAAATATCTCCCCCCTTTTTTACATCTTCCCGTGTTCTTTCAAGCTGTAATAATTCCCCTTATAGCTAACGATAATATGGTCAAGTACTTCAATTCCCATGATTTTCCCTGCTTCTACAAGTCGTTTTGTAACTTCTATATCTTCCCTACTCGGTGTACTATCGCCGCTTGGATGCTGATGGCTGACAATTATGGAAGTTGCATTGTTTAAAATAGCACATTTCATAACGTCTCTGGGATGAACGACGCTTGCATTTAAACTTCCTACATGTGCTTTATGTAATCCTACAACTTCATTTTTGGTATTCAACATAAGCACAAGAAATACTTCCCTGTCTTCGTCTGCGATAAAGGAAGCCGCTAATTTTTGTGCTTCTATTGGCGATGTAATTCGACCGAATGCAAACGTTTCTGATACTTCCCTAATTTCCTGCTTAATTCGTACCACTTCAAAGATTGATGTTAATTCCATTTCACAAAACTCCTTTTCCCTTGTTTTTTGATTTTTTTCTTCATTTTTTCTTTTGCCCAACGAAGCGACCATGTTCCCCAAAAGGGGAGGATTTTTCCCCTTTTGCAAGGAGAACGAAAAACACGCATAGTCAATCGGTCAAGGGAAACAGCACAAAAAGTTTTTTGATGTTGCGATAGCGCCGTTAATCGAAAAAGTTTTTTGCCCCTTGATCGATTGACTAGCCGACTTTCTTTCCTGCCGGTCAGGTTCGGGTGCCCTACCGGTGAGGAGAGTTAGTCGGCTTGCGCTGTTTTACGATTCGGTAGGCAAATGGGAAATATCACAAACAAAAAGCAGCCTTCATGGCTGCTCTCCTTTAATCTTTTATTCTTTTAATCTTTTGGTTTTGCGTTTTCCGGGCTCGTTCGGTATGGCGGCCTTGCCGTAAATGGAACAGGAACCTACGGCATGTAGACGTAAGGCGTACAGACTGTGGTTATCGGTCCATTTATACTGAAGCGACACATACGGAATTGACAGTAAGGATTACTTTCCCTTACTGATCAGTCCGTCGTGCTGCCAACAGAGTCTATTCTTAACGTTCTTACTTGTCGTTTTGAAAAAACTTACTTGAGGTGATAGGTTTTAAAGAAGTAATGATATTAGTCATTGAGTTTGAGAGATGAAAGATTTCTATTCGCTTACTATATTCAAACAAAAGATGTACATAAAGATGAAATATCCCCTAGTCCATTACTAACAGACAATCAACTAGATAAATTAAAACACTATTTAATGAATTGTAATGACCATACAGCGAACCTCGCTTCTATATTTAAGAAAAAAGATGTCATTACTTACTGATTTGAATAAAGAACATCAAAGATATGAAAAAAATAAAATAATTAAAAAGTAGAAAAATACATATAAAATATTCTGGAAATATTCCTTCTTCCGCTAAAGGACCAGATTGTTGATAAATAATTATTTGTCTACGTCAAGTGAGGTGTACATACCTCAAAATTGGTAATACAGAGTGTGGAATAATGTTAGGTTTAGAATAATTAGAAAAACTGAGAATTTTTTTATGTATGATAAACTGAAGGCTGACTCAAAATGTCTATGAAAGACGACTTTTTGAGTCAGCCTCATATAAAAACAATTCTTAAATTCAAATTATTATGTCAGTTTAATTTCATTGGAGCTAATAGGCTTTAGCCAGTTGGATTCATAACATTGCATGGAATATCAAATCTTTCACCCATGGTAGACTTTCATGCCACAGTGTGGAACCATCAAATGAATGAAAATAGTAATTTTCAGGATAGTTCTATAAAAAAAAGCTATCTAATTGAAATGATAGCTCTAAATATTAACTATGAATTCATTATAATTGTTCGTCAAGCTCAATAAAATAGTGGTCCTTACGATAAGAAACTGCCTCCATTGTTGCTATTAGATTTTCTTCGTGGAAAATTTCTATATGATAAAACCCAGTCCGGAAGTTTCGTCTGACTTCGGTTGCACGAGCAACTATTTTGTCTCCTGGTTTAGCTGCTTCGATAAAATGGATTGTGGTTGACAGTCCTACTGAGATCTTCCCATATGCATTACAAGCTACCGAAAAAGCATGGTCGGCTAAAGCATACATAATTGCTCCATGTACGGTTCCATAAGCATTTACCATATGGTCCTGAACTTCTAACATTGCTTCTGCAAAACCAGCTTCAAATTTTAATAACTCTATTCCTAGTGATTGAGCATACGGATCATTTTTTACTTGTTTATAAATTTGATCATAGTATTTTTCATAAATTTGATACTCATCAATTTTTTTCTTCACGATAGTAAACTCCTTATATAAAAATACATTAAATATTTTCTTTGTCTAATAGTAAAACAAATTAATTAAACCATTTCCATTATAGTTGTTGACCGTTAGTATTAATTACATTTTTATACCAATTGAATGACTTCTTCTTCCGCTCCAAGGTACCGCTTCCGTCATCACGCTTATTTACATAGATGAATCCGTAAAGTTTGGACATCTCACCAGTTGGCGCACTTACTAAATCAATACATCCCCATGGAGTGTAACCTATTAATTCTACTCCATCTTCTATCGCTTCCCACATTGCTTTAATATGTTCATATGGATAGTCAATTCTGAAATCGTCGTTGATACTCCCGTCTTCTTCAATTTTATCATAAGCACCAAAACCGTTTTCAACTAGAAATAAAGGTAATCGGTAACCTTCATATAACTGGTTTAAACTAAACCGTAGTCCTGTTACATCAATTTCCCATCCCCAATCACTTGCTTTTAGGAATGGTTTTTTTTCACCAAATAGAACATTACCTACTCCCTTGTTAAAAGTTAGCCAATATTTCACTTTATTTTTGTAACGATGAAATAAAATTTTTGCGTACCATTCGAAGAATTTAATGACTTCACGGCTTCACTAATCTCCGTATTCTTTAATGAGATATATTGGCATTTCATAGTGACAAATTGTTATCACTAGTTCAATGTTATACTTAAAGCATTCATCTAAAACACGGTCGTAGAAGGCTAAACCTTCTTCGTTTGGTTCAAGCTCATCCCCTTTTGGGAAAATTCGTGACCAAGCAATAGACATCCGGTATACTTTAAATCCTATTTCACCAAATAATTCAATATCTTTTTGCATAACGGTGAAAAAAATCAATACCATCATGGTTTGGGTAGCTATATTTTTCCAAATTCATTTCAAAATCAAATCCAGGTGAAGTGATTAACTTATAACGAACTTTTCCACCAGGCATAACATCTGCAAGGCTCAATCCCTTGCCACCTTCTAATTGATTGGCAGCCGTAGCCACACACAAAAAAAAAACTTTAGAAAAATGATATGATTTAGTCATTTGAAAACCTCTTTAAATATTGTTTTTGAGTAAGAATATGAATGTCATATACTTACTAAATATCCAGTAGATTTGCCGAAATAACACATAATTGTCGTAATAAAAATAAAATATATCTTTTAAAAGCAACAAATATATTTTCTTAACTAAATTTCCTTGGAATCGAGTGTGATTTACTATTTTTAGATATAGTAAAATATATAAAGACTGACAACATACTCGTTGTGAAAATAATTACTCCGTAAGGTACTGCAGAATATTCACCTGCAATCCCCACAAGCGGGGATGTTATTGCGCCCAATAAAGTTGGCACGACACCCAATAGTGCGGCAGCACTACCTGCGATGTGTCCCTGTGATTCCATTGCTAATGCAAAAGAAGTCGGACCTGTAATACCAACGGCAGAGTTTAATAAGGAAAGCGGAATGACTAACATTATTAATGGACCATGTAAAAAGACATCCATCAAGACGATCACTCCAGATATAAAGGCTATTAAAAGGCCGATAAACAGAATACTATCTTCCTTAACTCGCCCAGCTAATATCTTCACAAGTTGAGCCCCTAGAATTAAACTAATTCCATTTAAAGCAAAAAGCATAGAAAACACTTGGGGTGATACGCCATAAATATTTTGATAAATAAACGTGGCTCCGGATATATAGGCAAAAACACCTGAAAACAATACCCCTTGAACAAAAGCATATCCAATGAATTTCCTATCTTTTAGTAACTCTTTAAAATTCCGTAATAATCCCATGAAGTCACTAGAGACACGCCGTTCTTTAGGTAGACTTTCTTTGATTTTCCATGTAGTTATAGTTGATAATATAATTCCGAAGATCCCCAAAAAGATAAATATCCCAACCCAAGAGACAAAAGAAATTACAACACTTCCCGCAAGTGGTGCAATTAATGGAGCAAGATTACCGATGACTGTTAAAAGTGAAAAAAACTTTGTCAGTTCAATGCCGCTATATAAATCCCTAACGATTGCACGAGAAATTACAATACCGGCTGAACCAGAAAATCCTTGTATGAAACGCAAAATAATAAATATCGTGATATTAGGTGCGAAAGCACATGCAAACGAAGAAAAAGCGTACACGATCATAGAAATAAATAGAGGTTTGCGCCTGCCATGAACGTCACTTAATGCACCCATCATAATTTGACCGAATGCTACTCCTAAAATACAAGTGGTCAAACTTGCTTGAACAATTGTAGCCTTTGTTTCAAAATAGCCCATCATGTCAGGAAATGATGCTAAATACATATCAATAGTAAACGGTCCAATTGCAGAAAATACGGCCAACAATATAGCGAAGACAAGCGAATAATTAGTCGACTTTGATTCCACTTCAAAACATCTCCTCACAAATTTTTTATTCCCTCGCCTCTCATTACATAGATATCTATGTATATTACAAAAAAAATTAGAACCTTTTTAGGACTTTTTCTAACAAGTATTCCAACCTTTCTTTTTCTTCTGTTATTAAATCACCATAAATAACCGTGTTTAATTTATCTGAAATGTCATTAAAAATCGGCTTCAAACTAATACCTAATTCCGTAAGATTGACTAAAGTTACTCTACTATCCTCCTTACTCTTTATTCTTACTACATAACCAAGTTTTTGTAACTTATCTACTAATACTGTTACTGTCGGCTGAGTACGATGAATTTTTCCAGCCAGTTCCTTCACGGATAAGCCATTTTTTTCGTATAGGCACACTAAGATATCTCCATGAGAAGGAGCAATACCATTCACGCCGTGATTGTTAAGTTCCGTCAAAATTAAATTATTTACTGCGTCTCTAATCTTTCCAACAATTGATGCTGTGTTATATTTTATCATGCATTAATTATATATAGATATCTATATATTTTCAAGGGAAATATGCTAAATTTATAACTATTTAGCCACTTAAAATCGACCTACCCCATCATGTTGTTCAACTAAATCATGAATTGTACACGGAATCATATTTATCCATATCAAAAAAGAATTCTAAATAATGATTATCTGGGTCTAAACAGTAAACTGCAATATTACCACCAATCTCACCATCACCCTCATGGCTATGTTTTACTGGACCGTAGCTTATAAACACATTTTTTTCTTTTAAACGTTGAGCAAATTCAAAGGACGAGCGATGCTCTTCAATTTCAAAAGCAATATGAAAATATCCATTGGTTGACGGAATGATTTTTTTACCACCAGCATCTCTTCTTTCTACTAAAACAAGAGCTTTTCTTTGATTCTTCGTATTTAGTAGAGCACAACGTATTAATTGATTCGGTAATGCCTCAACTTCAAATTGATCAGTAATATTTTCTAAAGTGAAGCCTAACTTTTCTACATACCAATTTATTGAATTCTCTAAATCAGATACGTATATAGCCACTCTTTCAATGTGTGAAATTAACGACGTTTTTGTTACTGGGTATTCTTCAGTTTTATTCAATCGCCTTTTCCCAGAAATCGTTGAAGGTAACAAAATTAGCTCTCGTATTAATTTAATTTTTAACAAAGGACTTATATAAGTCTGTAATTTACTTATTTGTTTTGCCATTACTTTAATATCCTTTCTATTCAACGACTTCAATTACATGTCCGTTTGGATCCTTAAAGTGAATTGCTTCTTGTTCATTATAAAATATTGGTAACACTCTTCCGTTGAAATATGGTACATGAAAAGATTTTAATCGCCTTTTCACTTCATCTATACTAACTCCGTTTGCTAATTTAAGCGTGTAATGATTCCATTGGTCACAATCAATTTTCACTTTAGGGCTTTGTACTAAACAAATATCATGATGATAACGACCAAAACTAAAAAACTTCATAGTATTCCCTACGATCCTCATTGCTGCACTACTATCTGGATGAGCAGTGGCTGAACATTTTAGATCAAAAATCTTTTCATAAAAACGTTGTGATTCTTGCAAATCATTTACATAAAAAACTACATGTTGTAGTTTGGCTAATTCAGGGTAATTTTCACGTTTCAAATTGTTTTTCATTGAAATATCCTCCTGATATAGTGTAATTATTTATCTGATAAAAATCTTTTTAACGCAAATTTTATGAAGCCAATTTTAGAAGTAGGAATTTGTTTGATTAGATCGAGACACTTTTGAGACCAGTTAATTACTCTTTTATTATCCGTTCTTGCTGCATAATAATTATTCATTGTGTTATCGTACTGAATAAGCAACTCTTTTTGTGCTTCCTCATCTTGATTGTATTCATTTTGAAAATATACTGCATGTAATGGCAGTCGAGGTTTTTGTTCAGGTGTACTATCTGGTACACCAATGCAAAGACCAAATAAAGGTATTACATTTTTCGGTAGTTTTAAAATCTTTTTGACAGCTTTCTCATGTTCAGCTATCGCACCACTATACACAACTCCTAACCCCATTGATTCGGCAGCTAGAGCAGCATTTTGAGCTGCGATAGAAGTATTAATAGTAGAAATCTTTTTAAACGGACCAAATTTATGAGCTAATTTTAGTTTCTTTTTTTGTTCATCACTTGCTAAAACAGAAATTCGATGTAAATCCGAGCAAAAAATAAGAAGTAATCCATTTTCTTTCACCCAACGACCTTTTGTAAGTTGAAAAAGTTGTTCTTTAATTTTCGGATCCGAAATGCCTATTATGGCATAATCTTGCAAAAAGAGTGATGATGGTGCCATTTGTGCAGCTTTTATAATTGTCGTGATTTGTTCGTCAGTTAGTTTTATATCTTTAAATTTTCTAATCGATTTATGGTTCATGATTGTTTCTAATACTTTATTCATAAATGAGTCTCCATTTCAATTAATGTTTTTGTTTCCAAGAAACAATAATAGTATAAATCTACTTAAAAGTCAATTTTGTTTACTGGAAACAAAATAGGGTATAATGGTTATAATTGAAATATGAAGGGATTAAATAATATTGGATAAAATTAAGAAGAATATATTAGATGGATATATTAAATTAATTGAGAAAAACAATGAAGAGGATAGAGAAAAAACTTGGTTAATTCAAAATTGTAAAAACCAAGAGTTATTAGTGATCTTGCAGGATGTTACTATTTTGATGTTACATGTATTAGATTTTATTCAAAAACATCAACCAGTAAAAGGTATCACTGTTGCTAATGAATTAAGTATGCAGAGAGGTACTATTACGAAGATAACTAGGAAATTAGCAGAAAAGAATTTAATCATAAAAGAATATCTTCCAAATAATAACAAAGAAATCTATTTTAAGACGACTGAAATGGGAAATGAACTTTGTCATTTACATCAAATGCTCCACAAAGAAATAAACAAAAATTATGTAAAGTTTATTGATCAATATAGTAAACAAGAACTCATTTTCTTAGAGAAAATATTAGATGATTTGTCGAAGACTTCGTTTGTTAATTTGAATAATTCAAATTAGACTGGCTAAAAATATCTGATTGACAATAAAGTCACTAGTTAGAATGAATATTAATACATAGAGCCCAGAGCATTCATTTCCTGGGCTTTTTTGTGTGTAATTTCCTCTACATCCAAACGCAGGGTATATTACTCCTATGTTTTAAATATGAAAGGCGCCTGTGGCCTGATGATTGAAATGTAGTTCAGTTTCAAAACTACAATATTATATATATTAATATATATGACGTTATATATTCCATTTTTAATAAACACATATATTGTATTGTCAACTTTGATATTAAAATAGTTTAATATGCATATATTATCTTCTTTTATCTATAAGATTTCCGGCTCGTTCTGCCCCGACTACTATAATGATAAAACCATAAAAAAATTGGTCAACCAGTAATTTTAACTGGATGACCTTATAATACGAACGCACAAGGTTGTATTATCTTCAACTACTATAATACGCAAATGGTCCTCTCCTTCCATATTATAGAAACAAAACAAAGCGTCCGCAGTAACGAATCGCTTTGTTTTAATTATTCATATCTAAGAGCTTGAATCGGTTCAAGCTTAGAAGCCTTGTTCGCCGGAAATACACCGAATACAACTCCAACTAATAAAGAGAATACAAATGATAACAGCATGACAGGTACGGAAAATGCAATTGTCGTTCCTGTTGCTAAAGTAAATATTTGGGCACTTATTACCCCAATTCCAACTCCTAGTATTCCTCCAAATGAACTTAATACAATTGATTCTATGAGGAATTGAAGAAGTATGTTTCCACGCTTTGCTCCAATTGCTTTTCTAATACCAATTTCCTTGGTACGTTCTGAAACTGATACAAGCATAATATTCATAATACCGATACCGCCAACGATAAGAGAAATAGCAGCACTTCCGCCTAACATTAATGTCATTGTTTCATTGACAGATGATGCTGTTTCCATTAAGTCTTCTTGACTGGATACACTATAACTATCAGCATCACCAACAATCGTATACATTGTTTGTTCGATAAGGCGTGATGTAAAATTAACCATATCTTCATTATCTACCTTTACATATACTGACCCAATTGAAGTAGTAGATGCCAAGCGTTGTGCCGTGCTAAGTGGCACAATGATCGTACTATCTCCACTTGTTCCTAATGAACTTCCAACTGATTCAAGAACCCCAACAACTTTATAGGACGTTCCGTTCACCTTTACAGATTCTCCAACTGGATCACTTAGCCCAAATAATGTTTGGGCAGTGTCTGAACCAAGTACCGCTATTTTTGAGTGATTGTCATGATCTAAGTCTGCGATGAAACGCCCTGATTGCATCTGCAAATCACGGACATCTAAATAAGAAGAAGTTGTTCCTATCATTGACACTTGTGTGTTTGTTTGTCCATTTTTTACGGTTACTCTTCCTGATACAGTTGGAGCAATTGCTTCAACACCACTGACATCCTGAATCTGATTTGCATCATCTTCTTTAAATGAAACATCTGAACCAGTAACACTTACAGTTAATAAGTTTGTACCAAGGCTGCCAATTTGATTTTTTACTTCTTTTGTTGACCCTTGTCCTATCGCAACCATGACAATAACAGAGGATACACCGATAATAATACCCAGCATCGTTAGAAATGCTCTTATTTTATTTCCTTTAATGCTCTTTAGTGCCATTCTCATTGTCTGCAAACTCCACACCTCCATTCTCATATAGATGTCCATCGTGTATACGAACAATACGATTTGCTCGTTTTGCTACTTCCAAATCATGGGTAATGAGAATAATGGTATGCCCCTGCTCATTTAATGTAGTCATAATCTCCAAAATTTCCTTACTTGTTTTACTGTCTAGTGCACCAGTTGGTTCATCTGCTAGTAAAATAGGAGGTTGTCCAGCCAACGCACGCGCAATTGCGACACGTTGCTGCTGTCCCCCAGATAATTGGGTTGGTAAATGATTTGCTCTATCTATCAATCCTACTTTTTTTAACGCCCCTAAAGCAAATTCTCTTCGTTCCGCCGCTTTCATTCCGCGATAAATGAGAGGAACCTCTACATTTTCAACAGCTGTTAGCTTTGGTAAAAGATTGAAGTTTTGAAAAATAAACCCTATTTTTTCATTTCGAATGGCCGCAAGTTGTGAGCTCTTCATTTTCCCTACTTCTTCACTATCTAACAAGTATTCACCTGAATCTGGTCGATCTAAGCATCCAATCATGTTCATAAATGTTGATTTTCCGGAACCTGATGGACCTATGATCGAGATAAAGTCACCTTTTTGAATATCCAGGGAAACACTTTGAAGTGCCATTACCATTTCGCCGCCAAGTTCATACAATTTCTTCATGCTTTTAATTTGAATAATCGGCTCATGAATTGTCATTAGTTTCCTCCTTGACCTCCTCCATTTCCTCCTTGTCCGCCGGGTGATGGAGTTCCGCCTCCATTTCCTCCTTGTCCGCCTCCACTTGGAAAGTCACCGCCTGGCATCATCATTCCTTCCTGAGAAGAATTACCACTAGATTGGACTTTCGGTATTTGAACGGACTCTCCTTCTTCTAACCCACTTGTAATTTCTACAGACTTATCATTTGAAATTCCAGTTTCTACTGTTACTTTCTTTGTTGATTGAGTGGAATCATCTGAAGATATAGGAACTAATACATATTTTTCCTCACCGCTTGTATACACAGCTTCTACTGGAACATATAGAACGTTTTCTTTATTCTCTATTGAGATACTGGCTTCTGTCGACATACCAATCTTAAGGCTTTTTGGAGCTGTGATTTGTACAGTTACATCAAATGAAGACACTCCATTTGAAGATGTTCCTACTGTTGCTACTTTCGTTACTTTTCCTTCGAATGTTTCATCTTCAAAGGCACTTGCTGTTATTTTTACCACCTGTCCTACTTTTACCTTTGTTACATCTAATTCATCAACACTAATGGTTGTTTGTAATTTGCTATAGTTTGTTATATGCGCAACTGGTGCAGAACTTTGTACAGAATCGCCACTTGCAACAGAAAGGCTTGTAATTGTTCCAGCAACTGGTGCCTTTAAAATACTTCCGTCTGTAAACGTTACAAGTGTTGCTCCAGCTTTTACAACATCGCCTTCTTTCACACTTACAGTATCTGCTACTAAACTGCTACTTCCAGTATTTCCTTCACCTGAACTTGCTGATGAGCTACCCGTGTCTTCTCTTATAATCGGTATTTCAACCTCATCCTCATCTTCCATACGAAGAAGTATTTTACCTTGAGAAGCACCGCTACCACTCGCTACATAAACCTTTGTGATTTCTCCATCAGTTGGAGCAGTAACAACATCACCATTCTTAAAAGTTACAAGTGTGTCACCTTTATCTACCATTTCACCAGATGTAACACTTACACTATCTACAACAAGAATTGTATTTGCAGCTGTTACATCTTGGTCTGTAATTGCTGTAACCGAACCCGAACCACTTACTTCTACCTCTAAATTTCCTTTTTCTACTGTTGTTATTTGTGCTGCAGCCGCAACATTTTGAGCTTGATCTTTTTTACCTAAGAAGAACCATGCACTCGTTCCTCCTATTACAACAATAATAACTGAAATAATAATCCACTTTTTCAAATTACAATTCTCCTTTCCGTCATTGAGTTTGACTTGATTGATCTTGATCTGATTGATTTTGACCATTACCCGATAACGTCTGACTGCCCCCACTTGTTCCCATTTTAGAAAAATCAGGGCTCGTACTTTGTTTATAAACTACATATCCAACCCCAATAGCTGCACACATACTTATCCCCAAATTTACAATGAGTAAAATTTTTATTAGATTTTGTTTAAGTTGTTCCATATTTATTCCTCCTTGTTTTATGTTGATTCGCGAATTTTGAATTTCGTTTAACTTTTCCTTAAAATTCAACCTTACATGCCAGACTTGAATAATCCCATATTCTTTTTTGCACCCAACAAGTCAAAGAGCTACATGATGGCAATGATGGCACTGACAAAGTCCCTATAGTCTAGACAAACAAAGGCTCAGTTACAGCTTTTCTCTGAAGTAAACTTAATTAAAGTTCTTTATTAAAACCTCAATGTCACTATAACCATTGATAGTTAATGCTGTCTTAAACTCTTCCTCAGTTTCGTATTGAAATTGATATGTTTCTACTTCTTTATCTGAAACTTTATATTTATCAGTTAGTAATTTTTCCTGCATCAAAACTTCAAGCACTGAAGCTCCATTTAAAGTTTTTAATACTCTATATAAGATGAATGGGGCATCTATTCGTGATTTCCATTATGAGAACATTGTTAGATCACTCCTAAACGATTATTAAAATTCAGTTGAAACAATTTGAATTGCTTATACTGTGTTTTTGTTTACCTGTAACGATTGTGACATGTTTAACTGAATTCCTCATGAGTACTAACTGAAAGTTAGCTGAAGGCCTTGCCACTTCTACGAAAATCCATTTTAATTGTGCTATTATTTGATTGATTAGTATTGGAAGGTATAAACATGACCTCAATAAATGGGTTGAAAATATTACTTGTAGATGATGAACTGCATATCTTACAATTTGGACTTGTAAATGAAGGATATAACGTAGCGACTGCATCAGCGCAGTAAATACAGCTAAACAATTTTAACCGGATGTTGTAATTCTTAATATTATGATACCTGTTACGGATCTTGGGACTTGCAAAATATTAAAGAAATTAGGACTGGATCTTGCCATTATTATGCTTAGAGCGAAGGACGAAGAAGAGGACCGAGTGAAATGTTAAAAGAAAAGGAGATATGTTTAATTATCAAGCTAGAGAATAAAATGAAATAGGTGTTATTAAAAGATTTGGAAGTGGTCCTGACACAAAAAAAACAGCAATGAGGCGAACCTGTCTTTTGACAAATCAAGCATAATCGAGGGTTTAAGAGATTTGCAATAAGAGCCCTATCCAAAAACACCACGGATTGGGGTCTTTTTTGTGTTTTCCACAATCTAAAAAAAATGGGAATCCAGCTCTAAAAAACAGAAAAAATAACAAACAAATAGAAGAATAGATCTCTCCTAAAACCCACAATTTTATAAAAATCCCTCAAAAATGAAGAAATTAAAAAAACTGCTTCAAATGTCGTCATTCAACGACAATTGAAGCAGCCTCTTCATTTTATATTACGGTAGAAGGATCAAATTAAATGAGAACTCCAATCCAAAAATGGATTGTCCTTACTTTTTTCATTACCTTATCTCCTCTTTTTTATAATTATGAAATTAAAATTAAAGTAGAAAGCTTAAATTTTCCTTAATAAGATTAAAGTATTTTCACTTTGTAAAGATAGAGATGATAATAATAAGTGTCCGAAAGGGAGTAGTAAATTGAACTTATCAGAATCATGTCATTCATTTGTTTTGTTAAAAATTAGATTTTTTAGCTTACTTTACTTTCATCTACAGAATGTTGCCAAATCGGGTAATAATACAAAGCACTCCGCATTAAATTAGGGTAATGTTGTTCAACTAAAACACATTAGTTAAATAAAGATTTGTTGGATATTGACCTATTGTTCTTCTTAGAGAATAAGTTGGCAACTGATTTTCTCATTGTACTCTAGCACAAATAACTCTTTCAATTTTGGATATATCCATTTTGCGTTTCCTAGGATTCAGCAGATTTTCTTCATCAAACGATCCCCTTACTTCTTCTATCAAATTCAAATTTAAAAAACCTATATATCTAGCTGCATTGGAAGGCTCGATCCCTAATCGCCACTTAGCGTTTTTCTTCTCAAAATTACGAATGAGTTCATTTGCGCCTTCAATCGCAGAAAAGGAAGTGTCGGAATATCCAATATATTTACGACAGATCGATTAAACAACAAGAGCGATTGTTTCTATATTGAATGAAAGGCGAAATTATGAATGAATAAAGTTTGTGGAATGTAGAAATGACATGGCTTTTTATGCTTGATCCATAAAAATACAAAAGGTTCATTGTTGGGATAATAAAAAACTCCAAGATCACTTCTAGATGAAACTCAAATCACGCGTTGGATATGTAACGAAAATCAATCCTCTTAGTACAAGAATTCAATTTCAGAATGAACTTCCATCCACTATCAATTTTGATTTCCTTTCAATTACCAATGTCATGTTAAAAAAACACCTAACATTGCCTTCCTTAAATAGATAATCAAGCGTAAGCCAATTGTTTGTGTCTTCCTAACCATAGTGAAACCTGCAAATAATTAAAATCAAAATAAAAGGATTATGATTCCACTACTTAAACTAGTAGAATCCAACTTACCAAATAAAAACTGGATAGCTTTTTAAAACTATCCAGTAATTTCATTTTATCCAATTTAATAATTATTTTATTACCTCTTACCAATTACATTTTCAAAAGCTTTTACAGTTTCCGTATTTTTTCATCACAAACACTATCTCAACTGCCCCTAGTACTGGCCCCACCTACGCCAAATACGATGATAGCCACACATGCCATCCAACCTACTATCTAGTATACCAGAAAGCGCTTACATTTACAATATTTTGAATATTCATTCTAAATTATTTTGATACCTCTGGAATAACTGACTTTACTTTTTTCTTTAAACTCCATCTATCACTTGGTAATTTTTATGTGCTACAACTGTTCTGTTTCCTTCAAACACCAATTCCGTTTTATTATCAATTATATTTACAATAACTGTATTTTCATTGACCTTTTCAACAATACCTTCAATACCTTTCTTAAAAAAGACATGATCGCCCAATTCAGCTATTTTTTTCTCCTTGAATTTCATCTTTTACTCCCCAATCTTCATTATTATTTTTCTTTACTATTATTATAGTTTAATTTCTTTCTTCATAATAAAAAACGTCTTCTTCGATATGTAGATGAGCATTTTCATTCGTACCAAGTTAGCTAGATCCTTAATGAGTCATACGATGAAATCCTTTTTGTAAGTTTAACTTATACAAATAACCTAATGGTCATTTTTCTTTCTTCGTTCTATACAATGATAAAACTTTAAGAAGTAATGATGTTAATTACTTTTTCTTTCAAACTATTATTTATTATATTACCAAATTTCAGATATAAATATAGTATATATTTTGAATAATGAAATTTTAGGAGTTTGATATCTTCTTCTCATTTACCCGCAGTTTACGTTACTAGTAATTCAATCTCCGCCTTCATTATCTTTCTTAAACACTAAATTGCTTCTCGATCCCGAGTTGATAAAACATTAAAAACATCGATATGTTTACTATAAAATTGACAATAAGTCCAAGGTAAAAGGCATTAAACAAAATCATTCTACGATATTTTTAATCTTTTTAACAATAAAAACACTATTTAATTAATGCCTGTATCTAAAATTAAATCATAATGCGTCAGAAACAACATATAAAAGGTGGAATTTTAGTTCCACCTTTTTGTTAATCGCTTGTTATTTCATTTATTTGTACGTATCATCACACCTATAATAGTAAGATACTTGCTTATTTCTTTCGTCATTTGTATGCGAAACATGAAAGAGAAAATAGTGCTGATATTTAACCATTTCAACTAGTTTAGGTCGTAAACGTATTAATACTACCTAAATTTACTTGGGTAAACATGAAAAATGGGATACAAATGTGGGATTTGTATGGAAGAATAGGTCCACATTCTGGTTTTGATAATAACTTATATAATAGTAGAAACTAGTCATTTAAAAAGAAGGCAACTACGATTAACGAGTTATATGTTATCAAGTAGATACGCATCATATCCTGCTTGCTAGCTTAATTGGGGATGAGGCTCAGGCAAATTGGTTCTTAATTGACTGGACTTTCACTAATTAGTAAATAACAGATTACTTGACACATTAACAAAAAATAAAGAGCCCAGAATTGGAAGGCTCTTTAAACTCACCGTAGCATCTTTTATTGATCACTTCTTTCAAGTTATGACAACACTCCACATGTACAGTTTTTAATTGACATAACATGAAATGGTAGTAAATTACTATTCTTTGTTTTATATCAACAAAGAAATTCTTCTCAAATTTAATATCATTATCATTTCATTGTAAGTTCTTAACGATTTAAAATAATCCCCAAACATCTAAATAATATACTCCAAAAATAATAAAGATAAGAATTGAAGCTACCGATAAATAAACAACCAATAGCCTTGAAAATTTAAATGTTTGGTTATTAATATCATTTCCTTTGATAAAATAACTGATCGTTGAAATAATTAATGCAAAAATCCCAACAATTATTGAAGATAATCCGATTATTTTTGATAAAGTATTTCCTATTTTTGCATTTGAATTCAGAGTTGAAAAATGAAGATTCGTGATTAAAAAGCCAACTCCCATAATTGTTATGCTTGTTCTTACCCAAGCAAGATAAGTTCTTTCATTTGCTAGATGTTGTTGTATATATTTAGAATCAATTGTTTCTTTGTGCTTCTCTACTGCATCATTCATACTCAGCCTCCGTATTTAAACCTTTCATGAGAAAAATCCTTAATAACAAAAGTTAATCAATCGGAGCTTTTTCATCATTCTTACTTCTAGTACGGATACGATGGATTCTACTATACGACTCTCATTAGAGATTCACTAGCTTATTATCATTATCTATTTTGATTTTGTTTTCATCTTTAAATTCAACGAGTGATGTACAGCTTCATGAATCCCTACTAGCTTTGAATATCCGTCTCTTTTGATAGATGAAAAGGAATCTTACTGGTTTTGTAGCCACTTGGCGTCACGAACAAGAATACTCGCCCCGTACGTTGAAATGTGCTTCCCAGACTGTGCCTGAACCTCGTTTATGAACCCGTTCAAGTCATTGTTCCGGAGTTTTTGCTTTAGACTGTTTGCTATCCCATGGTTATCTATATCCCCGCTAGTTTCAAAAGCACTGATGTGAGACTCGATAGATGCAATACTCACGTACCAAATCGCCATAAGTGTCATATCGGATGTAACCGGCTTAGAGAAATCATACGGGCTACCGTTTAGCGCCCAACCTCCGAATACATATCCGACTTTTGTCGGATTGCTCGGTTGTACGGCTGTTTGACCTACCGGCACAAACTGACTGTCAACACTCGAACCGTCTTGCGAATCAAAGTTTACTTTGCAAGGTAGCTGTTGCGCTTCAAACGCTGTGACTGCATTTTTGAGAGTGGCTGTTGCGTTTTCAATTGTGGTTTGAATAGCTCCTGTATCCGCATCAGTTGATTTTGCTTTCGTAATTGCCGCGTTGAGTGCATCAACTGCCCACTGAGGATATTCACCATAATCCTTTCCTACCACTGAACTATTTACTTTAGTTGTAGCAGATCTAATTGCTGTCTCAAGTTTTGTATGGTCAGCAACTTCTCCATTGGTATAAAGAGCCAAAACTTCATTCGAAGTGAGTTCTCTGCCACTTATGAGCAAGTCTGACATCGATGCGCTAATTGTTGCTATAGGAGTCGGTGAAGTTGCTCCGACTTTCCAACCTGCACCTATGAATTGAAGCGGAAGATTAGCCGGTGATGATACGATCTGTTGACTTACTTGTGAACCATTAATATAAAGAGTTTGTGTAGTTCCAGCTTGTGTTATCGTCACATATATCCATGTTCCTACTGCAGGTGCATATGAAAATTGGGCATCGTAACTTCCATTTTTTGACACTCCGATATTTGTTCCTGCACCGCTAGAATTATATTGCCTAAGCTTAATGGTAGCTGTAGAGCCTCCTAAAATATTATCAAATGGTTTTGCAAGCCCACCATTTGATAATGTATGTGGGTCTATCCACATTGAAACAGACCAATCACCCGAATAATCCGTAGCACCTCTTGATGAGGAGTTAAGATTAATATATGTGCTTTTACCATCAAAATTAAGTGCAGCATTGGCATTACCGCTGTGATCAGGATCCCATGTTACTGTTCCTGAAATTGGATAACTTATGCCGTTTACTGCATCTGTAACTGTGTTTCCTATGCCCTCATCAAACATGAAGTGCATATCTTGTAATGACGGTGGCGATGTTGGTTGCTCAAATACCAAAGGGTCATTATAATAATTAATCTTTTCAACTGCAAATCTTTCCTGTTGAGCTTGCAGTCTTGGCAAGAAATTGGAGTAATTTCTTTGCGAAACTGGTGTCCAGCCCACTTCCATCAGCGCCGGAAGTCTAGGATATGTTAAAGCATCTATACCCTCTTGGTGATTGTAGACTGTCTCTGACCACAAAGCACCTTCAACACCTGCTATCATGCTCGGGTTAGATGATACGCCATCACTAGTTGTCGGGTCCCATTGGTATGCTTTTTGTACCGATATTGGACTATTCACTCTGCCTACCGGAATATCATTATTGGTATTATTTCTTCTTGAGAAGTATGCGCTGCTAAAAGGTGCAAACAAAACTTTCATGCCATAAGACTGGGCTTTACTTATACTAGCACTACCGTTCCAATATTCACTGATTGAGCCTGCCGGAGCTTCATTACCTGTTGGCTCTCCTGATGATGGTGCAAATGCTCCTTCAACCGGGTTCCAACCAATCATCTTTTTGTGATATTTTGCTAAAATTGTAGCTATCTGCTTCATAAACGTAGAATAATTGGCTGAGCTAATTACAGCGGAAGATTCATCACCACCGATATGGATGTACGGCGATGTAGATACTGCTGCTATTTGACTGATGACGTCTTCAACAAACTTATATGTCAATGAAGATGAATAACTAGGCGTATCAACTGCCTGTAATGCGTTGAAACCTACATTTGTTCCTGAATACACGCTACCTGTACCAGCTTTATTTAATGGGTTTGCATTAAGAACCGGTAATGCTGTGATAGCTGCATTGATATGGCTCGGGAGATCAATTTCCGGTATAAGGTCAATATATCTTGCGTTTGCATAATCGATAATTTCCTTCAAATCGGCCATTGTGTAATACTGTTTCGAACCACCAGGATAAGTCAAATCAGGGACATTTGTAGCATTGGGTGTCGTCGCACTCGGCACTGGAGCGGCATTGAATTGGGAGGAATTAACCTGATTGTTTACATTTGTTGGTGAAGTCAAGTTTGAATACGGGTCATTTTCATCTAAATTACCGGAAATTTGTATACGCCAGGCTTGATCATCTGTAAGGTGTAAGTGGTATTCATTGAGCTTATATTCCGCTGCTAAGTCAATCTGACGCTCAACTTCCGCTACCGTGAAGAAGTGTCTTGCTACGTCAAGCATATAGCCGCGAATTGCATATGTCGGGGCATCTTGTATAGTAGAGCAAGGTACCGTCCAGCTAACCCCTTCTACAAGTGTATGGCTGTCAATCTGAGGCGGAAGTAGCTGCCTGATAGACTGAATACCTCTGAAAAGTCCTTGTTGGTCCCTTGCTGTGATGGTTATATTTGTTGTAGTAACTGTTAAATCATAGGCTTCTACTCCTGCGTGTGATGGGGTACCAATTGTAAGATAAATACTGTCTGACGGAGGTGTACTTCCCTCGACAACAGTTAATCGATAACCAGTTGAAGGCGCCATCTTGCTCTGAAGGTAGTTACCTATATTGTTGCGGATTTCATCTGTTTGCGCTTGAGATGTGCCGTTTACATAAATCTTAGTATTGGGATCTACTATAAAATTGCCTGTGCCTGCTGTGTAGCTTAGCGGAGCAGGAATAATATTATTCGTTGTTATTGCCGTTGTTGCCGCTTTTGCTGTTGATAATGGTAAAGTCACCATACCCAAAATAACTGAAAATGCCATTGCTATTACCATAACAAATGCCAGAATTTTGTCACATGTTTTTTTCATTCTACACCTCACCAACTCAATAATAGTCTCTCAAAAATTTAATTTCCGCTTAAACTCTAGATTTTTGTACAGTTTTTTTTATTGTGGTACAAAAAATATGGATGCGAACAAACTCTTTTTTACAAACGTACGTTTCGTACGTTCTATAATCAATTAAGTGAAAGTTTTTTATCACTTAAACAGAGAAATATTTATGCCTTTAGATATTTTTACACATGATTCTTATCTACGTTCGATAGTCAGGATATGACAAGTACATAAACTTTTTTCCTATTTAAACCAACCTCTCAATCTTCGCATACTTCAGATTAAATCAGATTACAAGATTAATATTGTACAGCTGGCTTAATATACTTCTTTCGATATTCATCCGCTTCTTTATTCCAGCCAGCATTTTCTAGACGAAGGATCCAATCTTGCGGCTCTAGGTAACGGAAAGGTCCTCCGGTTGCAAGTATTTCTCGCATTGGATCTTTTCCAACTCCATTTTTAGCGAGATTATCTTCCACCCATTTTGATAAACGGAGAAACATTTTCTCTACTACTTCCGGATAGTCCTTTGCCAAATTGACTGTCTGATAAGGATCATTTTCTAGATCATATAGAATAACATCATCAATATGATAGAATCCCTGGTGATACGTATAAAGGAAATACCATTTTCGATCAACCACAGCTCGTTGGCAGGCATACAATCCATGTTCTAGAACCAGATAATCTCGCCCCTCCATTTCTTCATCCTTTAGAATAGGCAAAAACGAAGTGCCATCCCAACCTGTTGGAACAGGTAATCCCAGCATTTCTGCTACAGTGGCCATAATATCCACATTATAAATAAAGTGATTAGTTACTTTCCCCTCTGCCATACCAGGAACCCGGATAATGAGTGGAATATGATGGACTGCTTTAGTTGCCATTCCATGCTCCAGGTAAGATCCTTGCTCTCCAAAAGACTCTGCATGATCTGCCGTAATGATGAAACAAATCTCATCTTCAATTCCTAGTTCACGATAAGCATCAACGATTTGTCCAAGGTGTTTGTCCATATAGGAAATACCACCGTCATACCCATCTATCAACTTTTTAAAATCCTCCCGATTTTCAATTTCATATGGCATCGTATCCTTTGGGAGCGTACTGTAATCTTCTGTCCAATGCAGAAATTTAGCCGACCGCGGAAATGAATCTTTCCGATGCATTTGAATAGCTGTCTCATCCGGAAATTCTTGAATTAAATTATCCGAAAATTGCTCCGCATACTCTTTCGGATAGGTATAGGCCGAATGCGGGTCCCAATATTGAATATGAAGAAAATAGTTATCATCGGCACCATGCTTTTTGATCCATGGTAGAACTGCATTATTTACTTCATGAGCATCTTCTGTACCACCTTTTAACGTATGGGTATGAACTTCATCCCACCCTGCGAAAAACCACCAGGCATGATGTCGATCACCAAAAGAAGAAAAGGTAATAGTACGGTGATTCGCTTCACGTAAATATCTCGTAAAGAATGGCATCTCTTTACTATGGAAATCCCCTTCTGGATAATAAAACTTACAGCCAGGTCCCCAATGTGTTAAAGCTCCATGATTAATTCCGAAGCGCCCTGAAATAAAACTAGACCGAGCGGGTACACATGGAGACGAAGCACAATACATCTGGTTAAACAGAACCCCTTGACTAGCTATTTTATCAATATTAGGGCTTGTGTTCCGTGCATACCCATAGCATCCTAAATGATCTGGTCGAAGTGAGTCAATATCAAAATAAACAATTCTCATTAAAAAAACCTCCTGATTACTATGTTCATAAAGGATGGATAAAAAATAGACACTCTATTTCATTATCGACCTATAAAAATAAATGTGCCAAGTTCAAATCCTTTAAGGTTTTGACGATTTCTTTTGTTCGTGAAACACCGAATTTCTTTAATAAAGTGTTAATCTGAGACTTAATTGTAACTACCTCTACCCTTCTCGCCTTAGCAATCTCATTTACCTTCATTCCTTTTAAAAAGAATTCAATTAATTGTCGTTCTGTGTTGGTAAGATTTGATATATTGTGGATAAAGAAGAGTAGGCTTTTCTCAGACTGCTGCAATCGAATATATTCTTGCATAACCACTTGTTGAACCTTCTGATCAAGCAGGGAATTTCCCATATAAGCATTTCGAATATGAGCTAGTATATCTTTTTCCGAAATTCCCTTAACGATAAAATCAATAGCTCCTGTCCCCATCGCCATTAAGATTACTTCTTTTGTTTCATGAGCTGTCAGATAAATAATCTTTTCATTTTTATCCCAATCTCGTATTCTTTCAGAGGCTTTAATCCCAGCAATAGCGCTTTCCATTTCAATATCCATTAGAATAATATCATGGTCTATTCTTTTAG
Source organism: Arthrobacter citreus (assembly GCA_013200995.1). Classification (GTDB taxonomy): domain Bacteria; phylum Bacillota; class Bacilli; order Bacillales; family Bacillaceae_G; genus Gottfriedia. The sequence continues at coordinate 244,834 of CP053689.1, forward strand.
CGAGTTCTACAATTTCTTTCCCACTGATTGCAGTAGCCACTACTTCCATGTCTTCTTGATTTTGAAGTAGTTCGGAAAGGTCTTCTACTAATAATTGGATATCATCCGCAATCATAATTTTAATTGGATAATTCAATATTATTCACTTCTTTACCCATTAAATTTAGGCAGTAGTAAATAAAACCTACTTCCTTTCCCTTCTTCACTTTCAAAACGAAGGTTTCCAAAATGTTCTTTTGCAATTGTTTGAGAATAATGCAAACCCATCCCCCAATTGTGATTAGAGTTTTTTGTAGAATAAAAAGGTTCATAAATTTTTTTCCAATCTTTTTTACTAATTCCACTCCCTTTATCCCTCACTTCAATGACGGTATATTGACTTGAGTTATAACAATGTAATGAAACCCCTTCGTCAACAGTGGGATCAAAATCATTAACAGCTTCCTGTGCGTTAATTAACAAATTATAAATAGCTTCACTTAAATGCACTTTATCTGCTAATAGGTTACATTGGATCTCTAAATCAACATTTACTGACTCTTCAGGATACTTCTGCGAAAATCGCTCAAGTGCACAATCTATGACGTCTTGTAATTTCACGGGAATCATATGAATGGCATTCGTTTTAACAGAACGATAAAGCTCTTCAATCCGTAAAAGAATATTTTCATTTTGCTGTGATAGGGTTTGAATATAATCCTTCAATTTTTCCAAATCAACATGTTCTTGCCTTACCGTAATATTTATTCTTTTAAATATCACACGGTTGACCAACAGCTGATTTTTCATACTATGCACAAAAACGGAGGTTCCCGTATTTATGGCGTCAAACTTTCGCTGAATTGTAATCTCTTCGCGACTTGAATTAAATTGTTCATGTGTGTACTTAAATAAACTTACAAAACCGGTTACGGCCAAGATCACATTAAGGACAACAATTGAAATGTATGAAGGAATTGACAAGACCGACTTAATATAATAGATTCCATTTTCATATAAGTATAATTGATACACTTGTGTAGGATCTTGACCGAAATAGAGAAGATATAACAAACTTAACGATAAAATGAATGAAATAATTAAAATAAATTTTCTTTGAAAATATTTTACTTTGATCGAATATGCCTCAAAGATTAATAATGTTATCGATAGTATGATATAGAACCCAATTATCAGATTAGTCCCACTTGCAATTGCTTGTTTCAAAATCTCATTGTTGTTTGTAAGAAACCGAAATACATCCGGATAGTCTAGAATAATTAAGAAAATAGGAATAAAGATGGTTATTCTTTTCACCCAGTAGTTTCTTTGCAGCCAAGGAATTAAAGAATAATGAAAAGCGATTAATGCAAGAAAAAGTGGAAATAAATATCTCCCTATTGCAATAGTTAGACCTAATTGATCTAGGGTGATTTGGAAATATTGAATTTTCAATTTCAGATCACTATTGAAATAAAAGAAATTCTGTAATTCCCTACTAATTCCACCTTTTTTCGCTATATAAAGGAGAATACCGGAGAGCATGATAGCGAGACTAATACACATACCAAATATATAAAACAATTCTTTATTCCTTTTTACAATCAGCACCATAATAGACGAAATGGTAAGAAAGATCATTAAGATAATGAGCATTGAGAATATCACCTTTTACGAATTGAGTGGTACTAGTATCAGAAGGCGATATATTCCCTAATGATACTAGTTGAACCTATAGGGCCTTTAACAGATAGATTTACACCACTTCTCTTATAAATGAAATTTGCAAGGTATTACAGAAAAATAACCTATATAACAAACTTGATAGCCCTTTTATTGTCTTGACGAATCATTTTGACAGATAATCTCTTTAATTTGCGGCATTCAGCATATTATCAAATAAAACATAGTCTTTTACAGGTCTCATCTCTTTTTTCTTAAGCCGCCCAGCTTCCACAAAGTTTTCCTCTTGCTTTTGATAGTACGCCTCTAATGTTCCATCCTTAATTCGCTTCACAAGCTCTTTTGTTGTAATCCATTCACCATCACCTGTTTGATCTAATACAGACTTTGGATCAACTGCAATTTCTTTTGCCACCCATTCTGCTACCTTATTTAAATGATCTACCCGGTAATCCATTCCTTTGAATAATCCTCTTGTAAATCTTTCTAAAAGATCTTTGTTCTTATCAGAATAGCCTGGTTTCACTACCCAAGATGCAATTGATGGTGACTTGTCTGCATATCTCTTGTTATTAGATAACATCACGACATCCTTTCCCATCTCCTTTTTAATGGCGATTGTATTTGGTGACCATGTTGCTACCGCATCAACGCTACCAGAAATCATCGCGGTAACAATAGCGGATGCATCCATATTCATCAATTTTACATCATCTTGAGTTAAGCCAGCCTCTGCTAAAGTCAAATTTAAGATTGTTTCACTAGAAGTACCAGGAGCAACCGCGATCGTTTTTCCCTTTAAATCGTTAATCGATTTCACACCTTTTTTGACATTTCCAATAACTTCATCACCATTACCTAATTGGGAAAAGGCAAAAATATCTGCCTTTCCTTGAATTGGCAGAACATGGGCACCAGGACCAATATAACCAATATCAATACTTCCTGACTCCAATGCAGCAATAATCGTTGGTCCATCGGCAAATTCTACTAATTTGACCTTTATCCCTTCTTCTTTAAAGCTATCCGTTTTCATTCCAGCCACTACGGTATTTAAACTTGCATAGTTCGGCATATAGCCTACCTTTACCGTTGTCAGTTTCTTATCTTCCTTTTTCTCTCCAGAAACACTTTCATTTCCTGAACAACCTACTAGGGCAATCATAAAAAGAGCGGAAATCATCAAACTAATAATTCTTTTCATATGTAGATTCTCCTTTTAAATAAAAATCTTGGAATTCTGGTAATCTATCATTTTCTAACTTCTAGGTATTCTTTATAAACTTGACTCCAAATATAGTTCTTAGCATCTAAAAATTCTTTAGATAACTTCGATTCTTGAGTACGGGGGAATGGAATAGGTATATCTACTATTTCTTTTATCCGCCCCGGGCGAGCACTCATAATAACTACCTTTTGCCCCAAAAGGATGGCTTCATCCACATCATGAGTAATAAAGAAACAGGTTTTTTGTTCCTTTTCCCATGTATGAAGTAGCTCTTCTTGGAGCTGGGTCCTCGTTTGTGCATCAAGAGCACCAAATGGTTCATCCATTAAAAGAACTGAAGGGTTTGCAGCATAGGCCCTTGCAATTGCAACACGCTGTTTCATTCCACCTGATAATTCTTTAGGATAATGATTAATGAAATCCTCTAAATCCACCATTCTTATATATTTCATGGCTAGTTCATCAGCTTCTTTTCCTTTAATTCCTTGCAGATGAATACCGAATAGAACATTTCCCTTTACCGTTAGCCAAGGAAATAGGGCGTATTGTTGAAACACAACTCCTCTTTCTGTTCCTGTACCTATAATCTCTTGGTTGTCGCAAAAGACCTTACCTGAAGTTGGCTTTTCCAATCCAGCTATAATATTCAGTAACGTGGACTTGCCACAACCTGAGGGACCAACAACAGTGATGAACTCACTTTCCATTACATCTAGATTAATCCCGTTTAAAGCTGTTACTTCGCCATTACGAGATGGATACATCTTATGGAGACTTTCTATTTTTAATTTTACAGTTCTCTCTTTTCCTGCCATCCTGTTAACCTCCTCTCAAGAAGTTTCACGAGCCACTCAAAGATCAACCCAATAATACCAACAAGAATAATGTATAAAAGCATTGATGATGACTCAAATGTGTTGTTTAACGCTCGAATTCTCATACCTAAACCAGCAGATGCACCGGTTGATTCAGCCGCAATTAATGATGTTAATCCAACCGCAGTCCCTAAACGAATCGCCGTCATAATGAACGGCAGTGAAGCAGGAGCAATTACTTTCAAAAAGATATCTCTGTCTTTTGAACCTAAAACCTTTGCTGCTTTAATTAAGTAAGGGTCAATATTTCGTACCCCTTGATAAATCGTTATGGACATTGTTAAAAAAGTTGCTATAGTAATAACTATAATTTGCGGGGTACGCCCAACTCCTGCTGAGATAACAATCAGTGGCACATACGCAAGAGGTGGAATATTTCGGATAAATTGAATCCAAGGTTCAATGATAAACCGGATTGGTCGATACCATGCCATCAGTACAGCAACAGGAAGTGAAATAATAAAACCAAGGGCAAATCCTGATAAAACAGAAATTAAACTACTGACAATATCACTCCAAAAGACACCGCGTTGAATCATCGTCCCAATAGATTCCGTGACTTTGATAATATTCGGAAAGCTCCTTGATGTGGACGGAATATAGGACAATATGGTCCAAAAGATAATTGCGGTAGAAAACGATAACAGTAACCAACCCTTACTAGGAATTTTTTCTACCCAGGGTAAATTTGGTTTGACTTTAGCTTTTCGATTTGATGTATTTCTAATTCGTGTATCCGCTTCCATTCTGTTAACCACCTGCCTCAATAAAATAATTGAATTAAAAATATAGTAGCACCGCCATTGTTTACTGAATAGTATTAATTTTCTTACAACCTTCTGTTGAATCCGTAATGCTAACAAAAACCTTAACACCAAATACCACTAATCCTTTTCATTTTAAAAGCATTATTAAAGGAAGCGTGTTGACTTGTCATAGAATATTTAAGTAGAACTTTTATATAAATTTATTTCTTTATTCTAACTTCCGTCTATAGTTGGTTTGTACTACATAATGTAGGGACTCGAGAATAATTGGGTATAAGAAGTTGCATTATTAAGACCTAGATAATCCTAGTATTCCAAGACCTTTCTTAAATACCTTTTTCTAGTTTTTTTTAGTCTGTCTACTCGACAAGGGTAAGACCAATTTATAATTTGGGTTTATATCATACACTTTCGACTTCCATTGGCTCAACCTTAGAATTACTTGTCCATTCTGCAGATAAGAACGTCCTTACTATCTGAATTATTAGGTGGAGTATTTAGTTCATTCGGTAATTTAATTTTTAATTGGTGGAAAGCCACCCATTTTATATAAGTACTCACCAAACTCTGTTAGCAGAGGACTTTGTCTTATTCCACAAGAATGAAAATTCCAATCCAGTCCGATGGATTTTTTTGGTAAAATAAAAAACCTGAAGTACCTATTTAGATACCACGGGCTTAATTGTTAAAACTTGATCTATTGGTGGTTTACTAAAGCTAGCCAAATTCGAATTAAATTTTCTAAGGTAGGAACCTCACCGTTCCAGATATTACTGATAGTACTTCTACCTACACCAGTTAATTCTGTAACTTTCTTTTGGTTTTTACCTTGATTATCAAATATACTTTGAATGTTATTCGCTATAATAAAAGATTGATTTGATACCAACTGTCTACCTTTTGCTGGTAACCATGAAAGGTACATTCCATTTGCACCTTTTACGACATCTTCTATTGTTGCATCATTCTCCTTTCCATGTAAAAGATTATTATGCTTACTAACTTTTCTAACTCAATGACAGTTTCCTCAGACAAATTAATTGTTATTTCCACGAATAGCAATCTCCTTTTCTTCTCATAATGAGA